>NZ_JAHRFA010000056.1:0-48063 GCF_020883045.1 Microcoleus sp. CAWBG58
GAGACAATCAAGAACTAACTGCCAACGTTGATCCATGAGCATTTCTTCAATTACTTCATCATCAGAAATGCCTAAGTAGGCTTGCAGAATAATTGCCAGAGCAATTTGTGCAGGAGGAACTGGGCTCTGACCTACGGTGCTGTCTTTAAAAATTGTAGCAAGTTCTTCTTGAAACTCATCATTAAATATGAATGAAAGGTTCAGTCGAAGAAAGGTGAATAACTTGGCTCGTTTAATGCGTTTGATAATTAACGCTTCTGTTTCTGAGAGTTCAATTGGAGGATGCCATAAGGGAGGGGGCATAAGGTTTCTTCCTTCTTCCTGATTGTGAGAATTTAACAGGCTTTTTAATTCACATATCATTTTTAGTTGGTTTTGTCAAGATATTCTACTGAACCGACGCCCTAGTAGGGGTTTAGTTTGATTGCGGCGCGCGCGAAATCACCTCTACGGTTCCCGTTCCCGAGTTTCTCCCTGTTTCAATCCCTAGTAGGGGTTTAGTTTGATTGCGGCTTGCCGAGAAATTAAATTTGGAAAAGTTTTGTGAGTTTCAATCCCTAGTAGGGGTTTAGTTTGATTGCGGCTAGTTGCTCCCGCGCCGTTTATTTTCAACACTCAGGTTTCAATCCCTAGTAGGGGTTTAGTTTGATTGCGGCGGGGAAAAAGTTTTTTTACATAGAGTTATTTGGGGTTTCAATCCCTAGTAGGGGTTTAGTTTGATTGCGGCTTGAACTGGCTCTTGAAAAGTTGCACCGCGTTCGGCTGTTTCAATCCCTAGTAGGGGTTTAGTTTGATTGCGGCTTTGGCAGTAATCTGGATGAAGCCGCAAGTGCGATCGGTTTCAATCCCTAGTAGGGGTTTAGTTTGATTGCGGCTCGACCTGGATCGGATTCAATCTTATTGTATCGAGTTTCAATCCCTAGTAGGGGTTTAGTTTGATTGCGGCATGACCCAAAATCTCCACTACCAAAAATAGACAAATCTGTTTCAATCCCTAGTAGGGGTTTAGTTTGATTGCGGCCTAACAGATTCTCGATAGCTTGCTCCCTGAATTGATTAAGTTTCAATCCCTAGTAGGGGTTTAGTTTGATTGCGGCAGGGGAGTGGCAAAAGGTTGTATCTTTTAGTTTCTCAGTTTCAATCCCTAGTAGGGGTTTAGTTTGATTGCGGCGCGCGCCCCCCTCAAATTAATTACCTGTAATAGTTGTCAGTTTCAATCCCTAGTAGGGGTTTAGTTTGATTGCGGCGTAATTGCGATCGCACAGATGACTGATTGCATTTTGATGTTTCAATCCCTAGTAGGGGTTTAGTTTGATTGCGGCTAAGCCGGATTTCAATAGCATCAGGCAAGAAGAAAGTTTCAATCCCTAGTAGGGGTTTAGTTTGATTGCGGCTTTATGGTTACTGATACCATTTTTTGTTTGGTGGTTTGTTTCAATCCCTAGTAGGGGTTTAGTTTGATTGCGGCTCTAGGAATTCCGGGGCCGCGACTTCTTGTGCTGAAATCAGGTTCGTTTCAATCCCTAGTAGGGGTTTAGTTTGATTGCGGCCCAAGTTGCCACTAATGGCAGTGATGTATTCATTCAGTTTCAATCCCTAGTAGGGGTTTAGTTTGATTGCGGCTTATCTAAATGCTCGCCGATTTCGCCGCCAACTTCGGTTTCAATCCCTAGTAGGGGTTTAGTTTGATTGCGGCAGGAAGCGGTAAAATCCCTGTGTTGTGAGCTTCAAAGTTTCAATCCCTAGTAGGGGTTTAGTTTGATTGCGGCTATGCGGGCTTAGAAAAGCTAATAAAAGCAAACAACGGTTTCAATCCCTAGTAGGGGTTTAGTTTGATTGCGGCCATAGCGATAATGTTGGCGTGTTTATCGATCGCATGGTTTCAATCCCTAGTAGGGGTTTAGTTTGATTGCGGCTAGAAGATACACCGCGATCAAACCATTTTGTAAGGATTGAGTTTCAATCCCTAGTAGGGGTTTAGTTTGATTGCGGCCGCCGGTGTTTGAAACCGTTGCTGTATTTGGTTTTCAAGGTTCAGTTTCGCTAACCTCATCCAAAAGTACCATTTCAGGCTTCGACCTGTCAACCCCCGCTGATTCATTTTCCCTTAAAATCCTTGCCAACTATGGATTGTAGCCATTTCGCTAACCTCTTTTGGAGAGAGTGGGCGTCAAACCCTTGCAGCATCTACATTATAGCCGAAAAATTTGACACCCTCAATTTTACACCTACTGCCTAGCGAAATCTCACGCAAAAAATATAGTTCGATCGATCGGCACTATCCCACCAATCCGCTCAATTTTCCCCTGACAGCAAGCGCACAGCGGAAAAAACAGAATGCTGTCTTGCTCGGGTTTAATCACTTTAGCCAAGCGCGATCGCAACTTAGCATACTGCGTTTCCGTCAAATCCGTACACTCAAACACACTGTACTGCATCCACTGCCCGTAGGATTTGAGCATTTTGTGAATCTTTGTCCGGCGCTTGTCTTCCGGGATATCGTAAGAAATTAGGATGTGCATGATTATTTCAAAACTAAAGGTGGATATTGGTCGATTTCGCCCATCAAATATTTCGCCAACAATCGCGCTTGAATCTCAAAAGCCTCGCGATAATTGCACTTTTTCCTCAAAACCGGATGCGTAAACTCAGATTGCTTCTTCTTTTCGTAAAGCGTCAGAAATTCCCGCCGTCCAGTTTCCGACAGCCGCATAACATTGCTGATCGGTTCCACAGTAAAATCGTTAGGCGTAAGTTTCCGATTGTTGATCGCATTTAAAATAGTGCTATCCACAACAGCCGATCGAAATTCCTCCATCAAATCGAAAGCCAGCCCCACGCGCCCGTACCGCTGAACGTGCAGGTATCCCAAATAAGGGTCAAAACCGACAATATTAATCGCACTTTCCACATCACGGCGCAACAGAGTATAACCAAAATTCATCAAGGAATTAACCGGATCGGTAGCGGGGCGGTGTCGGGGTTTGAAGACAAAACCTTCAGCCCGAATTAGCTGATTGAAAACCCCAAAATAAGCCGCACTTCCCGCACCTTCTAAGCCCCGCAAAGAGTTGATATTATCAGTGCGATCGAGTTTTGCGATCGTATTAGCAATTTGAGTCATTGCTGGTTCCAATTTTAGTTCAGGATGATTCCCCTGAGTTTTGTACAAACCGTAGCGGTAATTTTTCAACTTACCTCGAATAAAACCCCTAACAACATGAATTGCCTGAGGAGTTTCGCCCGCTGCTTTCCACTGGGCGCTGCGGACAAAGATATTTTTCGTTAATTCCGGTTCTAGTTTCCCCAAGTATTCTCCTTTTTCTGAGATAAAAGTCAAAGAAATTTTGTGTTGGAGAAGTTCTGTCAGCGCCGCGGGAGAAATTGTCGCCCGTCCCAATATCACCACAGCTTCTAGATGAATCAAAGGTATATCCTGCAATTTTTTGTCTTTGATTTTGACATACAGCCGTTCGTCTGTTTTGCCGATAAAAGCATCATCTTGATTGATGTAAAGTGTTCCCATGATTGACTCCTAAATTTGTAGTTTGGATTAACTTGCTTCTTGATAGCGCCGGACTTTCTCAGCAGCTTGCGGCAAGCATTGCTGGTAAAGACTGCAACCCTGACAGCGCTTGCTGTAATTCGCCGGAGGCATGATGCCAGTTTGCAGTAAAATTTGGATAGCGTTAATAGTTGCGATCGCCTCCAATCTCAACTCCTCAGAAATCTCCACCAATTGCCGCTGATGAGACTGCGCGTAATAAACATATCCAGTCGCAATACTTTTCCCCGTCATCTCCTCCAAACACAAAGCTTGCGCGCAAACCTGCAACTCATCGTTATCCCATTCGCCCTTGCGCCCGCGCTTGTACTCGACGGGATACAACTCACCATCCGTTGATTCAATCAAGTCGGATTTCCCAATCAGCATATACTTTTCAGACTTCAGCCAAATCGCCCGCACCTGCCAAGTTTCGTCGCGGTTGATTTCGCCCATCGTGTGAACGCGATCGTGCAAGCTCGTACCTTCGATGGTATACTGGTTGTCCGTAAACTCTCCCGCGCAAGACATCCGCCAGCAGCGGTGGGGACAGTAAGAGTATTGGTTCAAAAGTGCGATCGAAATGTAATCAGAATCGTTCATAATTGCAATAATTCCCCTAAATTAGAACGTGAAAAATTCGGGAAAAATGACATTTGGCACCATTTTAAATAATCCTGTAGGGGCGGGTTTACCAGCAATCTTAAAGCTTGCAGATAAGTTAAATAAACCCGCCCGACCCCATGAAATATCCCCGATATATAAATTTGTGCAAGATGTGAATTATCAGCTAATAATTCGGGGGATTATTCCAGATAAAACGTCAAATATCAAACCCGAATGCTTTGCCATGTGCCCGGATATAAAGTGACTAAAGCGGGTTTTGTTCGTGGGTGGGGGCGGGTTTATTTAACCTATTTGCTAGCTTTAAAGCCCTTGGCGAACCCGCCCCTACAGGTTGATTGACAATGGTGCAACATTTCAATTTCAAACGACTTAACGACAAATACAAAAAGCTATTACCCTTGAATGGGGAACGATAATTCTGCATTTTGCTTAGTAATTTTTTGAGAAGGTGCGATCGCAATTCGTCGAGTCATTCCCATCCCCATCGGAGTTTTCCTCCCCACCCCGCAGTAAAGTGCAAAATCCGCCAAAGCATTAATTTGCTTGATAACCAAAGGCTCCACATCTCCCAAAATTCGATAACTAACCTCTCCAACCATTCCCACAAAATTGATTTCGTAGTTAGTCACTTTTTCACTTTTGATATTGACAAAACTCGAATAAAGTGCATCTAATGAAAGCTCGGGAATCTCAATCCCGCTGTACTTATTCCAGCGACTGAGAAGACTGTTAAAAACGCATTCCCTAGTCGGAATCACCGAATCGAACTTGCCCTGTCGAAAAGTAGTCGGAGTCGCAAAACTGAAGGCAATTAAGCGGTTGGTTTCCGAGGCTTGTTCGTAGAGTTGAGCATAAGTACAAGCATTAACCCAAGGGCGATCGGGTTGATGCGTACCGAAGATATTGGCGATCGACAAATCAGCAGGCCCCAAATGCCACGGCTTCGAGGGATTGATATTCAGCCAAAGGTGAGTTAATTTGCCGAATAAAGAGTCATCAAGCAGGCTGATTCGCCACCAACAGGGAGTATATTCAGGAATCGATTCTGCGTGTTCCCATTGCAGGGAATGGTGTTTTTTGAAAGGGCATTTTTTAGTTTGCAAAGGGCTGAGGCTGAATGCTTTATCAGCGGCGGCATCGTGGAGGTAATCTCCGAGTTGTTTGTCAACGGAGCTCACGAGGGTGAGGAAGAGGGCGTGCAGGTGTCTTCCTGTCAGGTATCCGGCGGGAATTGGGGCCAGGGGCAGGATGTTGAGGACGAGGCTGTGCGGCATAATTGTTAATGGTTGGTTGTGTTGATTAAACGATTAAAGGCTCATCATCGGGGAGACGTAGCTGTTTGTTTTTCATTGCCATAGTTAAGATTCCTGCTAATCCGGGTAAAAATCTGTAAGTCTCTTTTTCGACATCATTAAAAGTAATGGCGATCGGATATGACACAATTCCTTGATTTCGGAGTTGGAAAATAGCAGCAGCATTTTTGACACCGCAAACTATTACACCGGGTAGCAAAGGTTTTTCCAAAACTTTCAGCAAACGAGTTGGTTTTTTCGCATCTCCAATCTTCCGTTCTATGCGACAATTCGGAAAAGCAGTTAACTTGTTGAGTTCTTTGTTAACAAAGTTTTGGTGACTGTCGCGATACCGCAACCTAAAACTTAATGTATAGGTAACTTCAGCGCGGGATTTTACTACCACAAATTCGCCATTTTCATCAAATTCGTAATAACGTAAAAGATGCAGAGGGTCTAAAATTGTTTCTTCCGATTCATCCAGTAACAAGCCTTGAGGGTCGCGGATCGGGAGACTTTCAAACAAGCTGGAACGAAATTGAAACAGCGGTGCATAGCTAGCACTCCAAATCTCAGCAAAGTCTTTTAATTCTTTACCATGTTCATCATCTTCTTGAAACAATTCTTCAAATTGTTCTATGCTAGCCCTTTTTGCTTTGAGTTCCTCAACTTCAAACGGATAATGAACCTCTAAAAACTTTTTGACAAAAGCTTGACCGCCTTTGATGTATTTCCACTGGCTTTTGAGAGTGAGCTTTTTCGCAGAGACTTTGACAATATCTTCCGCCCCGCGCAAAGTTCGCATTCGGCCGCGGTAATAGTCCCAGTCGCGATTTCCTCCGAGTGTTTCTTTCAGGGTATTAAAAAGTTGCGCTATTAATTCGATACCGGGTAAATTCTCAAACTTTTCTTCGAGTTCTAACAGAGGGCGGGCAATTTCTAGGAATGCTTCGGAACGCCAATAAACGTCTAAAAAAGGTTTGTCAAGACAGGGAATGCTGTCAAGCATTTGTTTGAGTGAGGCGCGTCCTCCCGTACAATCTAGGGTGGATAAACCTTGTTCCCAAGCTTTTTCTGGTAAATAGCCGATCGCCTCTGAATCAATATTAGTCTCAGACTTGCCCAATACCCTGCCAACTCGTCCCAATCGCTGCCAAAAAGAGAAGCGATCGCGTGCTGAAAAAATCAACCAATCCAAGTTTTGCCGCGTCGGTTCAGGCTTTCTTTCAAAGTTAAATCCGACATCTACGGTGCTGGTTGCTAGAATAATCGGGCATTGCATCGCCCGTTTCCTGTCTGCTTTAGGTGCAGGGCCAGTAATTCGACCGATCGCATTACCAAGTCCTCTTTGTTTTAGCAAGTGGTATAGATCGTTGATGTTAACAAGAGCATCTAAAATTACAGCACCATTTTGATCTGGATTCTCCTGAAAACGTTTAGTCACTTCATCTGCTAATTCTTTCAACCATTCATTTTTATCAGGTTGCGATCGCAATTCAAGATTAACAGATGTCTGGGAAGGTAAAAGATTAGAATCACTATTCTCGCCATTAATCCAAGCTATTTTGACACCCTTAAACTCTAAATTTTTCAGTGCTAACTCGCAAGCTGGTTCTGGTGTTGCTGTCAGCAACACTACTCGCCGCCCGTATTCAAAAAAGCCGAAAACGTAAGAATAAGCTAGATAAAACAGCAAACTGACGAGCTGTTTGGCATCATATAGATGAAATTCATCAAAAATGACCGTACCAAATTTTTGGTAAAAAGCACTGGCGATGTTTGTGCGATCGAGCTTATTATATGCAAAGAAAGTCGCGTAGTAAAAAATATCAGGATTTGTCACCAAAATAATTGGTTGATTAGCCCCGACATCCGAGAAAACTGTAGCCGGATTCCGCAATACATTGTACAGCTTCTCGCCCGGACGAGTTCCAACTTTATCATTAGGCCATTCCTTCACTTCTTTAGCAGAAGCAGATTTCACAACGTGACGCAAACCCGCCTCGCGGACAAACTTTTCTAAAGCTTCCCGCTGTTGTTCCACTAACGCATTAGTCGGCGCAATGTAGACAGCACTTTGAGTAGGATTGTGCAGTAATACTGTACAACTAGCTTCCGTTTTTCCAGTGCCAGTTGGCGACGAATTGAGAACAATATCGGCATTTCGAGACTGTTCAAATACATCAACTTGATGCTGAAGTGCATTCTTCATAAATGCCAACTCAGTCGGCAGCGATGCACAAGCTGAAATACTTCGAGGTTCTAGCTTAATAACTAATCTTTCATTAGCCATTTTGTCTGCCTCCGCAACAGAAATATAAATTGGCTGGAATAATCATTTCACCAATCTGCCAAGCAGCACCTCGGAAGGAAAGATTTTTTAGCAAAGGTGCTGGTGGCATCGAAATTAAATCGAATGACAACAGCTCTAAATTTGGTGGCAGATCAGCTACACTTAAATAAGCCTGACTTTGATAATCGCCACTTGGCAAAAGAGCTATTTCAAGTTCAGATAAAACATTCACTTTGACTTTACTCATGAATTTACCCACGCGAATATAATCGGGTAATTCGCAATTTCCAAACACCAAAGTTTGAAACTTGTTGCCACGTTCAATCATCCGCAATCGTCCGGTTTGAGGGAAATTACTTGCCCTAAATGAACTCGGTTTTTTCCCTTGTCTTTGAACTGGTAAATCTTCACGGGCTGTAGCGACGCGGTTATTAGTCATCGCGTACCAATAAGCATCAGAAAGTGCATTGAACCGCTCAAATCTGAATGTTACTGTGCCATTACTTGGCGAAGCTGGCAATACATAACAAGCTTGTGCGATCGGTTCTAAATCTTCTTTGTAGGTTGGTCGTCCTGTTGCTTCACCTTGAAGGCGATAGGGGGAACGTACCCAGCCAAAAGCATAGGCAAGAGCATAGTTCCCGATCGCACCTTCAGTGTAATAGGTATCAGACAACTCCCTAGAGGCAAAAAAGACTGGTTCTGCACACCACAACTCAACTATTTTTGCCTTTTGAAACGGAAGTGTTGACATAAATTAACTCTCTGTTTCTACAGGTGTCTTTTTACTTTTATTTTTGCTCTTTTTCTCGGCAGGAGGCAGACGGAAAGGCTGGTAAGATTTATCCAATCGCTTCAGAAAATCATCGCGTTCTGTTTCTGACCAGTGGAGGTCTACGTCAGCAATTAAACTATCTAATTCATCCTGAGAAAGCTGCATCGAAACTCCGCGCTTGTTAGTCCAAGTTGCAATGACTTGTTTGATTGCTGCACTCAATACATCAGTATCGAAAGGATGTTCTAAAGGCTTTGGTAAAGCATCATAGGTAGCTTGTACCAATTCGAGAGAACTAGGAAGTTCGGCAATGCTACCAAATACACCTAATATCTGGTTTTCCATCCGTCCGACGCGGCTGGAAATAGCGCCGTAGCGACTTGTTAGCAGAATATTGCCGATCGCATAACGCAACTCGTCAGCCGTAACATCTTTGAGGGTGACGACATCAATAAAATGGACTCCAGGTTTGATATATTCACTGGTATTCAAAGCGGTTGATGGTTTGCCATTTTCATCGCGCATTGTGCCGTTTTCAAAGATAGCATTGATCGTGCGATCGCCCACAGCTTGACCCGCAGTCAAAATACTAAAAGCATCTTCAGTCCAAACCCGGCTTTTTTGAGCGCCGCCACCTCCAGCAGCAAAACCGTAGAGAAAACAATCGACGCACATTTCGCAAGGTGCATTGGTGTTTAGCGAACAAAGAGCACCTTCTTTTGGACTTGTATAAAGAAGTTCGTGAGCTCTTAAGAATTCGCGTCCCCTGCGCCTTTCTGGTGCTACCTGTTTGCGCTTAGTCATCACCAAACGCTGCACGATTGTCTTTTTATCTTCTAAACCAGCAGGCACAAATTCGCTGCACATTGGTTCGCCTGAACCTTCGGTGCGAAAAATAGTTTCAGAATGCGTTGTCCTGAGAACAATTAAACTGACAATTCGCCCTTTTGGAAAATTTTCGTAACAGGGAGCAAGAACAGGATTTAGTTTGTTGATTGACATGGGAACCTCCTAATTAATTAAACAGATGTGGTGGTTTCAACAGAGTCATCAGAGTTATCTTCAGACTTTCTTTTCGGAAGTTGCTGATATGCTTCTTGCCAGAAAAACAAATATGCAGCTTCAAGCTTGTCTTTATCGGAGAGAAGTTTCTCTGGACGCCCTTGATAAACTTCCTCGTAAAGCTTTCGCAAAACCTCGTAATATTGCTTGATTTGTTCGCGCTTAGTTGCACCTACAATGTGATCGCGAATGCGATCGAGGCGAGTATGATACTGCTGCACTAGAGATGCAAACATAAACTCTAAATCCATGTAAGGCTTTTGAGATCGTACTGCTGCTGTAAAATCAGTGAATGGTTCTGCTAAAGACGTGCGTTTGAAAGAACTTCCCTTGAGGTTAGCAGCCGCCGCAATTTGAGCTGCTTCTTTGAGATATTGAGTTAAAAGTGCATTTTGATTGGGCATAAGACTCTCCAGTAAACTATTCAAAGGTTCGCGAATGCGACTCCAAATTACACTCAGATTAGGTTCATCTTGTTCTCGCAAAGTCCAGCGCAGCAGCACATAATAAAGGTCAAGAGGTTGTGCTGCTGCACGGGCTAAATCGTACAAACAATCATCGGCTTTCTGAATGCTGGCAACTGCGATCGCTAATTCACCGATACAGCGCAGCCGCTTCAGAATTTTCTCGGCTTCTTCACGGCTGTATTCTCCGCTTCCTAGCAAAGTTTGGAGTGCAGCCGGAATTCCTTCTACCCGCCCGTAAATATCTGATGATATTTCTACTTCTAAATTGCTGCTGAGAGTAAAGGGAAAGCCAAACTCTAAGGATAAGGATAATTCTAAACCCAGTCGCAGTGACTTGAGCAAAGCAACAGAAGCATTAGCATCTCCCCAAACTAAGGCTTCGGTAACAGTTGCATGGATAAATTCTGGACGTTTGGGAAAGGCAATTCCGACAACTTTGTTAGGCTTGAATTCCAGAATGTTGTCTTTGTACAGCTTAAATTCGTCAACTGTTACAGTACCGCCTTCAGCATTTGTAGCGGCAAGTTGTTTTAAATGTTCTCGCCAAATTCTGAGTAATTCGGGAGAAGAACCTTTCGGTAATGCTAGGTGCAAATAGATCGGGTCTTTTTTATTGGCAGCCGGAAAATTTGCGCCGATCGCCATTAGCTGATAAGCTAAAGCAGCCATTGAGTCTGCTTGCCTTTTTGGTTCTGCACTGCTTCCACCCGGTAAGCGATTTGAGAAAACTTGAACTTTTGTACCGGGGGGCATATTGCCGGAAACTAAGTCGTCTGTTTCGCTGAAAGTAGACCCCAGAGAACAGCGTTTCCGAGGATTTGCTTCTATATAAGCATTCAGTTCGTCAATTCCGTTCCATTGAAGTGCAATCGGCAAACTCAAAGTTTTGGCAACTGCTGCAATTATTTCTTCTGAAGCCTCAGATATCTCTGGTTTGTGGGTGCTTTCTGTTCGCAATTGGAAAGATTCGCGCAGGGCTTCGAGAATGCCTTCTAATCCTTTTTGAGCTGCTTTAGCTGCAAATAAAGGTCGCCCGTATTGTCCGTTAAAAGGTTCAATTGCGGCTCTTTGCTGTTGTGAGATACCAACATGACTGGCAATTTTGTCCCAAACTTCTTTAGGGTTAATTCCGGCTTCTCGATAGCTGAGATAAGCCGCTTTTAATCCTTCGGCGATCGCAAATTCTTCTGCACTCCCAACAGCCAGCAAACCAATAGCTGCGGCGTTCTCCACTGCACTTGCGCCCGCAGTATCGCCCCACTTGGCAATATCTTTATTGATTTTATCTGCCTTGAATCCAGCTTTTTTCTTTTCCAATAAAGCCTGCACGTTTAGCAGCACTTCTTCAATATTTTGCTGGATGGCTGATTGAGCAATCTTAATCCCATCTTTGGTAGGCCGCACCAACCGTTCGATATTATTGCCAAAAACTCCGTCAATTTTTCCTTGCCAACAAGCAGCTATTTCTGTGGTCAAATCAACTGTTGGCAAAGTTTCTCCCTCAAACAGTTCTCCATCGGGAAAAATTGCTAAGGGAGTCAGTCCGTATTTTTGCAAAACTTCTTCGCAAGCCCCAAGCAACAAAGCTGTGATGTAACCTCTGTCTTCAGATACGCGGACTCGAAACAGTTTGCTGGGACGATCGAAGGCAACGGTTAATTCTGTTTGAACTTTCCGAATCCGAACGTTTTCGGGAATTCCCAAATCGAATAAATCCGCCCCTGTTAACATTGCGGCCCAGCGATCGATCGCCGGATCTTCGGGTAAAAAGATCGCCGCATCGCTGCGGTTGTGCCCTGAGTGCCTTTCTATCAGCTTTCTGGCTAATTCAAAGTCATTTTCCGTGACAACAAAGCTGAGTACGCAAGCTTTTTCTAGCTGTTCTTGCAAGAAAGTTCGATTTCTGGCTAAAGTTTTGACATTCCGTTCTTGTTCCGATAAATCGAGTTTATTGAGGTCGTGAACGGCTGTTGCTGCTAAAAGTACAGGTCGCTTGTCTTCGGGGACTCCGCCGATACGGCTGACTGTCAACATGAACTGACACGCGGAGTCCAGATGTTCTGCAAGAGTTGTCCCTTTCCTGACGCCGTACTGGTGATGGGCTGCGTGACGTTTGTAAAGCTGGGGTCGAATTTCGCTGAAATACCGTTCTTCTAAGGTTTTGGGAGGACGGTTCAAAAGTCGATGCTGGTTTGACACGATCGATTCCTCATGTAAAATTTCTTGCTTGGGACAAGCTTTTGAGTTGCCAACAACTTCTGTAAGTGCAATGATTGTACTTTCTGGGTTTGCAGACAATTGCTATTTACAATAAAGTCAATATAGCACGTATTCTTATAAGTGCAAGTATATTTCTAGAAATGCCGCGAAAAAAAGAAGCACTCACCCTTTCAGTCCCGCCGGAAACCAAAGAGCAGCTAGAGTCGATCGCCCTTCGCCTCGGCATCTTTTGGGGTAAATCCCCCAGTGTGTCTGGGTTACTGGTCGCGATCGCCCAACACCGACTCGATGTAGGCGAACCATTCACGCTCAACTCCACCGAAGTCACAGCCTTACAACAAGGCATCAGACTGCTGATCGACTCAGGCTATGTTGAGCAAGCCCGATCGCTCTCACAACTTCTGATCGGTCGGGGAAACCTCGCAGCCCCTCTGCGCCAATCCCTCCTCCAACAAGCCATTCAACCCACCACAGCGTGGCGCATTCAAGCCGAAGAATACAAGAACCAGCGACAACCCTTTCTGGTTCTGTACCGCAATACCAAAGGAGAGGATTTGGCATATACAGCGCGCTATGCCGAGATTTCCTTTGAGGAAAAGCGCTTTTACCTAGAAATTTGGTGCGAAGAGACTGATGACATCAAAAATCCCGAGTATCCCGAACTGATCCACAATCGCTGTCTGCGGTTCGATCGCATTCAGTCGATCGTCAAAACGGACGGAAACTGGCGCGATGAAGGCTTGGATTACCTAGAAGTGTACTTGCACTTTTCTCGTGGCATGGTGAAAGCCTACGAACCGAGGGCAAGAGATATCAGCGATGAAGTCGTGGGAGACATCCGTCAAGTCGTGCGGGCTGTCTCTAATCCTTTTTGGCTGATGCGAGAGGTATCGCGGTATTGGGAAGATTGCGTCATCGTCTCTCCAGACAGTGTGCGATCGCGCTTCCAACAAAAACTGATCGCCCTCTGCCGTCAGTACAACATCAACATCCCCGATTAGCCGTTCCCCGAAACACACACAGAGACTTAAGAAACCGTAATATCGTGTCCCGTCAATTGACAACGATCAGATCGGTTCGTAGTGTGGACTTTAGTCCGCTGATGATTGCGGACTAAAGTCCACACTACGAACGAACTGTTTTTGTGACGACGATTGATCGGACATGATATAACTCCAAAAAAAAGCAGCCCGTTACAGGCTGCACATCGAAAAAACCGTTGTTTAGTTGGAGGAGAAAACTTTTAAATCGAATTCAAGTTGCCGTTATATCAAGTCTCTGGGACTCCGGCGGGCGATCGGCTGCCAACCAATTTCGCCATCTTTATCTACCGCTGACTCACCTTACCATCAGAACAAAACTCCAAATCCTCGTTACGCTGAAAGTTCGTTGACGATTTTCACCCGGCCTCTGATTACTGCCCGCAGCAGGCGGTTGACACAGCATCTATCTTCGTCATTCAGCGACTCGTCTAACGTGGCGGCCATCAAACCGTAGCGATCGGCTAAAGTCAAAACGCCTGTATCGGTTACAGAAGCGAGGATTTCAGAGATAGCGCCGGGGAGGAGTTGTAAAGCGTTCATGGCAGTGCGGTTGAATTCGATATATTCATAATCCCTCGGTTTCTTCAAAAGATCAGTGATATTAAGGAGGTTCCGCAGGTGATTATTTTGGATGAAAGCAAGTGATCCGAGTAGAGTAAATGTGTGACGCGAATCACGGCGCTACAGGTGCGGCGAATTGCATCCCAGCCTAACCTTTGGTAGGACGCGGGATTGATGGCGTTTCGCTAAAATGATTTAATCTCTCAACCAGTTCAATTTTTACCCTGTACCGAAAATGCTTGATTTTCTCAATCCCATTTTGGGCCGCAAGCCCGATCGCATCAAAGCCAATGTTGAAATTTATACTTGGCAAACCTGTCCGTACTGTATCCGCGCCAAAACTTTGCTGTGGTGGAAAGGCGTCAATTACACGGAATACAAAATTGACGGCGACGAAGCTGCTAGAAATGCCATGGCCGATCGCGCTAACGGCAAGCGCAGCGTGCCCCAAATATTTATTAACAACCAACACGTCGGTGGCTGCGATGACATTCACAAACTTGATGGAGAAGGACAATTAGATTCGCTGCTAGCTCAAGCAGCCGTTTAAATACTCTTTGTATTAGGTTCGTATTAGGTTCGTAGTGAGGACTTTAGTCCTTAAATTTCCCAAGAAAGGACTGAAGTCCTTACTACGAACCTTGGGAAGGACTGAAGTCCTTGCTACGAACCTTGGGAAGGACTGAAGTCCTTACTACGAACCTTGGGAAGGACTAAAGTCCTGACTGCGAACCTTTGGCAAATTTACTTAGGTTATCTTGCCGCCATTTAGCATCTGTACGCCTGTTTGTTTGCAGTTCTAAGACACGAATCCCGTTATTTGCTAGAAAACTTAATTTTTCTTTGAACTGCTCCCAATCGTCGATTATCTCGTGTTCGACGCCGTAAGTTGCACACAATTGAGCAAAATTGATATCCTGCGGCGTAGCAAAAAACTCTTCAAATGGCGGGTCAAATTTAGCAACTGGCAACATTTCAAAAATCCCGCCACCGTTGTTATTAATTAAAATAATTGTCAGATGACCGACAAATTTATTTTTAATTAAAAAACCGTTTGTATCGTGCAAAAGTGTTAAATCGCCTGTTAACAAAATGCTGCTTTGATTGCGGTGGGCGACTCCTAAAGCTGTTGACAATGTGCCGTCTATGCCGTTGGCGCCGCGATTGAAAAATGGTTTTATTTCTAAGTTGTTCGGCTTCCAGAAAAACTCAACATCTCTAACGGGCATACTGTTGGAAATAAATATCGGTGTTCCTGGTGGCAATATTTGGGAAAGCAGCCAGGAAACTTTCGGTTCGATGATGTTGTTTGTTGATGAGAATTTTTGGTCTATTGTTAGTCTGATTTGGGTTTCTGTGTTGTGCCACAGTTGGATGTATTCGTGGGATGGAGAGATAAGAACCCCCCCTAGCCCCCCCTTGGTAAGGGGGGGGGCATGAGGGGAGTTCCCCTTGGTAAGGGGGGGGATTTGAGGGGAGATATTATTAGTGGTAGCAGAGGTTTGAACCCCCCCTAGCCCCCCCTTGGTAAGGGGGGGGACATGAGGGGAGTTCCCCTTGGTAAGGGGGGGGATTTGAGGGGAGATATTATTAGTGGTAGCAGAGGTTTGAACCCCCCCTAGCCCCCCCTTGGTAAGGGGGGGGACAAGAGTTAATAGAGTTGCGAGGTTTTCTATGGAGGTTCGTAGGTGAATTGTTGGGCCGTGTAGGGGATCTAAGTTGTGGTGGCTGGGGTCAATTATGTAGCGTTTGGGTTGGGTTTTTTCTAGCCAGTTTCGGAGTTCTTTACTTGTGGGTAAGTCTCCGATTTGAATGGCGATTTCTGGGGTTAATTTTTCTGCTAGTTCGCGGTTTCGCAGGATTAAGTCGTAGGTGGAAATTAGATGAGGGTTAAGTTGGGCGCGGTTTCTTAAGGGCGATAGTCCTTCTGCTAATACTGGCCAGTTTAATAGTTGGGAGATTTTGCCGATCGCACTACAATACTTTTCTGCATCTTCAGGCTGGGCTACACCTGCAATAATTATCCCCCTGCTGCACTTCTGCCATTGTTCTATTGCACTTCTTTCTCCCCCCCTTAGCAAGGGGGGGCTGGGGGGGGTAGAAGTTTCTGCTGCAACAATAGATTCTACTGCACTTCTTTCTCCCCCCCTTAGCAAGGGGGGGCTGGGGGGGGTAGAAGTTTCTGCTGCAACAATAGATTCTACTGCACTTCTTTCTCCCCCCCTTAACAAGGGGGGGCTGGGGGGGGTAGAAGTTTCTGCTGCAACAATAGATTCTACTGCACTTCTTTCTCCCCCCCTTAGCAAGGGGGGGCTGGGGGGGGTAGAAGTTTCTGCTGCAAAAAAGGGTTCTAATCCTGCAAAGAAATCTGCGATATCGAATTGTGTTTCTAAAGCTTCGACAGCAATATCTGAAATGGGTACCAGGGGATCGCGCAGGGGGATGTTGAGGTGCACGGGGCCGGGTGTCGGAAAGGTCGATCGCTCGATCGCATATACGATCGTCTGTCGCACATAGTCTAGCATTCCTATGGACGCAGCAGGGATGGCTAATTCGGCTTGCCAGTTGGGATAATTGCCGTATAGTTTAATTTGGTCGATCGCTTGTCCGGCATGACAGTCGCGCAATTCGGGGGGTCTATCTGCTGTGAGAATTAGCAGCGGAATTCGACTTTCACGGGCTTCGATAATCGCCGGATAAAAGTTGGCTGCGGCGGTTCCAGAGGTACAAATTAGGGCGGTTGGTACACCGGATTTTTTGGCGGTTCCTAAGGCGAAAAAACTTGCAGATCTCTCGTCGAGGATGGGGATAGTTTCTATTAGCTTATTCTGGGCGAAGGCTATGGTTAGCGGTGCCGATCGCGAACCGGGACAAATTACGGCTGTGGTTAGTCCCAGTCGCTGCAATGTCTCGGCTATTATGGAAGCCCAGAGGGTGTTTGTGTTCCGAAAGTCAAGCATTTTGTTGTTTTGGCGATCGCTAATATTTTATGACATCTAACGGTTCTCAATCAAAGCTCAAGAAACCGGGTTTTTTCGAGATTGAGGGTTTTTGGCTAGTATTGGCTGAAAAAACCGGTTTCTGGCTACCCATATCTAAATCTTAAGTTACCAAATTTGTCGCTACATAGTTATGAGATATAGCAGTTATCGCAAAAGTAAGGTATGCCCTATGCCCTATGCCCTATGCCCTATGTCTTATCTCATTTTTCGCTCGAAAGGCTATATTATTCTTAAACTAAAGCATTTAAAAGTGCTTGCAGTTTCAGTTGAATTTCTGCTAGTTCTTTATCAGGTTCGGAACCTGCCACAATTCCAACACCAGCATGAAGTATAGCCCGAGATCCATCGATTAAAGCCGATCGAATGCCGACAGCAAATTCGCCGTTACCAGTGCGATCGATCCAGCCCAGGGGTGCTGCATACAAAGAGCGATCGCAGCTTTCGCCGCCCCGAATTTGCTGTAGGGCAATATCCCTCGGTACGCCCGCCACGGCTGGCGTTGGATGCAGTTGGGCTAAAATTTTCAACAAGTGAATATCTGGGGGAATTCTAGCCCTGATGGGTGTCCACAAATGCTGAATGTTGGATAGTTGCAGCAGTCTCGGTAGCGGGGAAAAGTCGGGATGGATGCCGAGATGTAACAGGCGATCGACTATAAAGTCAATCACAGCTTGATGTTCTCGAATATCCTTTTCACTGTTGAGTAAATCTTTGCCTAAATTACCATCTTCTGCTTCAGTTTTTCCCCTCGGTGCAGAACCGGCTAAAGCATCTGCGATCAACTGATTGTTGTGAATGCTAATTAAGCGTTCTGGACTGGCACCGATAAATTGCTGACCTTTGCCGTTACTGGTAGAAAACACGTAGCAACCTGGATAGGTGAGGCGCAAGTTATTTAAGGAATCTATTACGCTAAAAGGTGTTTGGCAAATGACATTTATAGCTTGGGACAACACAATTTTACTGAAATATTTAGACTCGATTAATTCTAAAGCGGACTTGACAGATTTTTTAAATTGAGCGGCATCATTCACAGGAATTTGTTTTAATGGAAGTGAGTTTTGGCTGTTAATTAATTTGATGTATTTTTGAGAGGCAATTTTATCAAATTGTTTGCTAATGGTTTCAGTAATAATTTTAACATTTATATCTCTATCTATTTTGGCATTGGCGACAATTGTACAGCTATCGTTGAGGCGAGTAATCTGCCATTTTGGTAAAAATATGGTGCCGGGGGGAAAGTAAGAATTGGTTGCGAGATTCTCATCAAAAAAAGCAAAGCTACAAAAAAAGTGCGGCCCGCTAAAGGGCAAACGTTCCGTACCGATGGTAATTGTCCGGGCTAGACAAGATTGAATAAAATTTTGAGCGAGGGCAAATCGATCGCTTCCTGCTACTGTGAGATGGGTTGCCGAATCTAGGGCGGCGATCGCAAAACTGTTGCCGGCAATCGGATCTCTTTTTTCAAAATAAAAGTGTCTGTCATCGGGTGTGGCAATTTCTTGCAGTACCGCTAGCGGATCGACGGGGGAAATTTCCTGAGAAATACTAACTATTTTTGTTTGATCTTTTTCGGTTAAAGACTGCTGGCAATCTAACAGCAACTGATGCAGTTGATTGCGGTCTTGCAAAAGATTGGCGCGGTGCGGTATTACTGTCATGAAATCGAGAATAGCAGATTTGTCAGAAAGAGTGCGGTTTTGTCCCGCTATAATCCCTATTTCGATCTAACCACGCTCGGGCGATCGCCAAACATGACCTTTCGAGTTTCCCGACTGTTTGGGCGCGCTGGAGGGAGAAAACAGACGATCGCGCGATTCATCGAAACATTTAGACATAAAACTTAAGATTGAGAGGGCGACTCTCGATAAAAGGCGATCGACCCCGCAGAGGTTTGCAGGTGGGCATTACCGGGCGTGCGAGAGCCCGCAAAGGCGATCGACGGATGCCGGAGGCGCACTCAAGCGGAGACTTAGCAGACATTCTTCACCAATAAAATTGTAAAATTACCAAGCTGCTATCAATTGCATCAAGTTTGTGTAATGACAACAAAGATAATTGAGCGTTCAAATAGTAAATTGTGGCTGGCGGCAATCAAGCCGCCCATGTACAGCGTTGCTGTTATTCCTATTTCAGTAGGAACTGCAATTGCTTTTGCCGAAACTCAAACGATTAATGCGTCAATTTTTTCGACATTTTTAATTTCAGCCATTTTAATTATAGCATGGCTGAATCTCACCAATGATGTATTTGACTCGGAAACAGGGATAGATAAAAATAAAGCACATTCCTTGGTCAACTTAACCGGAAATAAAGCTTTAATTTTCTGGCTTGCCAATCTATTTTTAGCAATCGGAGTGTCGGGAATCTGCGGTATTTCCTGGTGGCAAAAAGATCCAACAGTAATTTTGCTAGTAGTTTTGTGCTGCGCCCTCGGCTACACTTATCAAGGGCCGCCGTTTCGTTTGGGCTATCAGGGTTTAGGCGAAATTATTTGCTTTTTTACCTTCGGCCCGCTGGCTTTAGCTGCTGCTTATTACAGTCAATCTCAAACTTGGTCTGCTAGTAATTTTGCAGCTTCTGCCATCGTGGGAATTACTACCAGTATCATCTTATTTTGTTCTCACTTCCATCAAGTTGAGGACGATTTGGCGGCGGGTAAAAAATCGCCGATTGTCCGAATTGGTACGCAGAAAGGCGCGCAGTTGTTGCAGTGGTTGTGCGGCAGCGTTTATGCTTTGACTGTGCTGTTTGTGGCGCTGCGAATGTTCCCAATTTGGACGCTGTTGATTTTTGGAAGTTTGTTTTTTGCGATCGACCTTTGCCGCCATGTCACAGAATATCACGACCAACCCGCAAAGGTCAGCAACTCTAAGTTTATCGCAGTGACACTGCATTTTACGAGCGGTTTGCTGCTAGCGCTGGGGTTTGTGCTGTAGTTTGGGCGATTATCGATAATTTCGGTAAAATAGAACTATGGTTCGTAGTCAGGACTTTAGTCCTCTCTCCAAGATTTTAGTCAATTAAGGACTAAAGTCCTTACTACAAACAGTTTGATATTGAATCGAAAACAAGGAGAAGCAAATCATGAGTACGCCAGTAGAAACTAGCCCAATCCTCACCCTAGAAGAAATTTATAGTCTGTATCCTGATGAGTGGGTACTTATTGTCAATCCTGAATTATATGAAGAATTAAGTGTGATTCGAGGTGAAGTTTTAGCCCATGCAACAGAACGCGATGAAATTTATAGTAAGCTGTCATTAAGAAATGGAAAATCTGTAGCAATAGAATACACTGGCGCTATCCCTGATAACATAGTAATGATATTGTAATAAAAATAGGAGCTTAACGGTGTAGATGAACAAATCTAAAAAATATCAATTTCACTATTCGTTAACTGGCAACAAAAATCAGCCACTAATTTTATTACTCCACGGATTCACGGGCAACAGTCAAGACTTTAGCAGCGTGATTTCCTTACTATCTAAAAATTATTGCTGTCTCGCCGTTGACCTTCCCGGTCACGGACAAACCAGAGTCAGCGGCGACGAAAGTTGCTACAATATGTCAAATACAGCCCAAGCATTGATCCACTTATTAGATGATTTACAAATAGACAAATGTTTGTTGTTGGGCTACTCAATGGGCGGGCGACTGGCGCTGTACATGACATTACATTTTCCTGAAAGATTCGAGAAAGTCGTGTTAGAGTCAGCTTGTCCGGGATTGAAGGCGGAAAAAGATCGATCGCACAGACGGCAAGCCGATTCACAAACAGCACAAAACCTCGAAAATAGCAATATCAAAGATTTTATCTTAAGCTGGTACGATCGCCCTTTATTCAAATCATTACAAAAATCCCCCAAATTCCACCAACTCATAGAAAGCCGCTTAACCAACAATCCCTTAGAATTAGCCAAATCTCTGCGTAACATGGGAACCGGCAACCAGCCCTCTCTGTGGGAAAAACTCGCCCAAAATCAAATCCCCCTTCTCTTGCTAGCGGGAGAAGATGATGATAAATTTCAACGTATCAATGCAGAAATTGCCAGCTTGTGTCCGGCTGCTACTCTCAAGATTGTACCAAATGCCGGTCACAATATCCATTTTGAAAGTATTGATAAGTTTGGAGAAGTTGTGAGACAATTTTATGATTAACGAGTATTCAGAAACCAGGTTTTTTACTAAAATCATTCGTTGTTACCGACAAATTAGCTAAAAACCCGGTTTCTTTCGTCTTAGTGATGATTAACAGGTAGTCAGAAACCGGGTTTTTTACGAAAATTCTTCGTTGTTACCGACAAATTAGGTAAAAAACCCGGTTTCTTTGGCCTTGGTGACAATCGACTAAAAAGTAAATGTTATATCAATTCGACTTTCGCACCTATCAGCGAAAATTTAAGCGCCCGCTACAAACAAGTCACGGTATTTGGGATATGCGAGAAGGAATTATCCTCCGATTGATTGACGAAAATAATCGCATTGGTTGGGGAGAAATTGCCCCGCTGAGTTGGTTTGGTTCGGAAAAGTTTGAGGAAGCATTAGATTTTTGTCAACAGTTACCCGCTAATATTGATTCTGACATAATTTTTGCGATTCCCGCTGAATTACCAGCCTGTCAATTTGGCTTTGAGTCAGCTTGGGAAAATCTGGGCAAAGCAATCGAAAATACACACAGTCAAGACAAAATTCCGAAAAATCAGTGTAGCGGTTTATTACCCGCAGGTGAAACAGCTTTGCAGGTTTTACCAATGCTTTGGTTGGAGGGATATCGCACGTTTAAATGGAAAATTGGCGTTTCTGCAATTGAGGAAGAATTAACTATTTTTCAGCAGCTAATCGCAGCAATGGATGATTTAGCCGATCGCCAAACAGCACTTTTGCGCTTAGATGCTAATGGGGGACTCACCTACTCCCAGGCTGAAAAATGGCTGGAAGCTTGCGATACCGTGACAGCAACACCCGACTTGGGCGCCCAGATTGAATTTTTGGAACAGCCGCTGGCGATCGCACAGTTCCCAGAAATGGTACGATTGAATGCTACCTATGCAACGGCGATCGCCCTAGACGAATCCGCAGCCAATCTCGATCGCATCCAAGAATGCTACAACCAAGGCTGGCGGGGAATTTTCGTCATCAAACCTGCGATTGGCGGTTCCCCATCCCAACTCCGCAAATTTTGTCAAACTCACAATATAGACGCAGTTTTCTCATCCGTATTTGAAACCAAAATTGGCAGACAAGCCGCCTTAAACTTAGCAACAAAATTATCTGTAAATAATCGAGCCCTAGGCTTTGGTACCGATAGCTGGTTCGACGACAATCAAGACACCTGGTTACAGCATCTATGGTAACAAATCTCACAGTAAATATTCACGATATCCCGTTAGAATTACCCGACAATTGGCTAATCGGTGTTGGCAGCGGCGAATTTGCTCGAATTGTCGATGGGAAATTGCAACAAATCACCCAAAATCAAACAGGAGAAACACCCCCCAAAATTTGCCTAGCCGAACCAGAACCCCTGCAATTTCTTGCCAGTTTCATCGCCGCCCGCACCGCCAAATGCCAAATTTTTCTCTGCAATCCCAACTGGGTAAAAGAAGAATGGGAACAAGTCTTTGATTTAGTCCAACCCGACCTAATTTTAGAACAAAATACTAATATTAAAAACACATTTCCCCCTCTCCCAGTCCGCGAAGGCGGACTTAGTTTGTGTAGTCGCGAATTCCATTCGCCGGGATTTCATCATTCACCCGAATTCCATCATTCACCCGAATTCCATCATTCACCCGAATTCCATCATTCACCCGAATTCCATCATTCACCCGAATTCCATTCGCCGGGATTCCATCATTCACGACAATTACCTTCACCCGAATTCCATCATTCACGACAATTACCTTCACCCGAAATTGACGAATTAGCTACAATAATGATTCCCACGGGCGGTTCCTCGGGAAAAATCCGTTTTGCCATCCACACTTGGGAAACCCTCACAGCCTCAGTCCAAGGTTTTCAAGAATATTTTCAACTTGACAAAATTAACTCATTCTGCGTCTTACCATTATACCACGTCAGCGGTTTCATGCAATTTGTGCGATCGTTCACAACCGGAGGAAAACTGGCAATTGCATCATTCAAAACACTAGAAGCAGGCGAAAAATGCGATGTCGAACCAGAAGAATTTTTCATTTCTTTAGTACCAACTCAACTGCAACGGCTGCTGCAAAAACCAGATACAACTAATTGGCTATCCCAATTTCGTGCCGTACTTTTGGGCGGTGCTCCCGCTTGGCCGGAACTTTTAGCAACAGCTAGAAAGCATCAAATCAAATTAGCGCCGACTTACGGCATGACAGAAACCGCCTCGCAAATCGCTACACTCAAACCCGAGGATTTTCTCGCGGGCAATAACACTTCCGGTCAAACTTTACCCCACGCGAAAATAACTATTTGCAGTGCTAGCGGCGAGATTTTGTGCTACAATCAAATTGGCAATATTAGAGTTAATGCTAAATCTTTAGCCTTGGGCTATTATCCTGAACGATTTGACGATTCCCCCTATTTCCAATTAGATGACTTAGGATTTTTCGATAAAAATAACTGCTTAAATATCGTCGGGCGCAGCAGCGACAAGATTATCACGGGCGGAGAAAACGTATTTCCTGCCCAAGTCGAAGCCGCCATTAAGAATACTAATTTAGTGGCAGATGTTGCTATAATTGGCTTACCAGACAAAGATTGGGGGCAAGTCGTTACGGCTGTTTGGGTTCCCGCTAATTCCGAAGTTACTGTCAAAAACTTGCAAGCAGCAATAGAAGATAAGTTGAGCAAATTTAAACGACCAAAAAATTGGGTTGTCGTCACACAATTGCCCAGAAATGCTCAAGGCAAACTCAATCGAGAACAATTACAAGAACTAGCACTCAAAAAGGTTCGTAGTGAGGACTTTAGTCCGCATAAATAAAAAAACTAAAAGGTTGGTTCGTAGTGAGGACTTTAGTCCGCATAAATCAAAGAACTAAAAGGTTCGTAGTGAGGACTTTAGTCCGCATAAATTAAAAGACTCGCATTCCTCATTACGAACCTATAGCGTTTCTCCAAAAGATAAGGTATAATTGATAGCTTACATAACCAACGAGACTAAGAGGGCTGAAGCCCAACAACGTACCTAATCTTTCTGAGAAACGCTATATATCTATTAATCTACACCTAACAGCCTTCTAGTCTTCTCAGCTTCTTGCCTTTGAAAATCCACAAACTTCAACATTTGGTAAAGTACCTCTATTTGTGGCAACTTAATACCTGCTTTTTGGGCTACCCGCATCGGATTGCCAAAAATCGCCTCAACCTCCAGAGGACGCGATTCATCGTAATCAATTTTCATGCTGGTGCGGTAAGGCTTCATTTTATGAGTGTATTCCAGCATATGCGGGATAAAATCATCGGGAATAATGCGATCGCAACTTTTGGCCCCTGCTACCACTTCCCTCATGATATGCTCAACTAAAATCAGAGTATTCGGATTCGCCATCAGTTCGTCGGTTCTCGCATCCAAAATCACAGACAGTCCGTTATAAGGAATATTCCAAACCAGCTTTTTCCACCTAGACAACAGCAAATCTTCGCTCATTTTAATTGGAATGTGAGCGCGTTTAAAATCCCTAGCAATATGGTGCAATCTATCAGTAATGCCTATAGGTTTGTAGTCTTTGGCATATTCGCCTAGCGTAATCGTACCGTAATCTAGGTGGCAGATATGACCTGGGCTGACTTTATAAGAACAGAGAAAACACAGCCCGCCCACCACTCGTTCTGCACCGACAATTTTAGCTACTTCCGGTT
Source organism: Microcoleus sp. CAWBG58 (assembly GCF_020883045.1). Classification (NCBI taxonomy): domain Bacteria; kingdom Bacillati; phylum Cyanobacteriota; class Cyanophyceae; order Oscillatoriales; family Microcoleaceae; genus Microcoleus; species Microcoleus sp. CAWBG58. Next base: position 24,736 of record NZ_JAHRFA010000056.1, read on the forward strand.
CGGTATTCAGTCCATTTTGCAATACTAAAACCGCGCCGTTATCCTTTAATAGAGGAGGCAAAAGTTTGGGCAACAAGTGATTTTGAGTTGTTTTCAACGCGACAATTACTACGTCGCACTTAGGCATTTTGTTCGCGTCGCGGTAGGCGCGGACTTGCGGGAGGGTGAAGTCGCCTTCGGGAGACTCGACAATCAAACCATGTTTTTTGACGCGCTCGTAATCGCTACGCAGCAAAAAATTAACTTCTAAACCAGCTTTTTGCAGTCGAGCACCGTAGAATCCGCCTAAAGCTCCCGTGCCGACTATGGCATAATTGCGATTTGTCATAAGAAGAAGGAAGAAGGAAGAAGTCAGTAGTCAGTAGTCATTAGTCATTAGTCATTAGGAAGATGGAAGTCGGAAGAAGGAAGAATGCTTCTTATAGAGCTGGTTTTTAAGTCATCTGTATTTACGTTTAATTAAGTGGAACTACTTAATGCAAACAAATCAGAAGAACTTTTAAACTAAACATAAATTTGATTCTGATTCCCTGCGATTATTTAAATATTGAAGTTATCTAAAATCTCAACTCTCAAATTGCCTCATCCACTGCATTAAGTCTTCAGATAGCTGTTTTTTGGTTCTGCTAACTGCATCGATGCAGACGTGCTTAGTCAGAGCTTTAGCCCAGCTTCTTCCTGCAACTTCCCCTGAAAATACTTGATAGGCAATTTCAAATTCATCGCCTGCAACTTGTGCGGGCGTCAATTGAATCGTCAGCACGTCGCCCGCAAACAGCGGACGATAGAAATCTACACTAGCATGAATTATCGGAAAGGCAACCTCTCGATCGCCAAAAAAGGCTCTGAGATTGACTCCCGATGCTGCTAGAGATGCCTCGTAAGCTTCGTGGCACATCGCCAAAACGTTTGCAAAGTAAACGACTCCAGCAGCATCGGTATCTTGAAAGCGCACAGTGCGGGTGTAAGTAAAAGGCATTTGAGGTAGTCGCGGGCGATCGCAAATTAAAGCTGAATTTTACCAGAAAGAATTGGTTGGAAGCCGGAACTCTTTGAGCGAGAATTTAAAATCAGACTATTCATTACTCCAATCCTCTGACTTAAGGTTAGAGGTAGCTCTCAAACCCTCAAGCTGTCAACTGTCAACTGTCAACTGTCAACTGTCAACTGTTGAACAACCATCATATCGGTAAACCAGCACTTTTGCAGCAGCGATCGCCTAACGAAGCAGGCGCTAATTTTTGATATTCTCAAACTCACCCTGCTCGCTCCTGCCCCTACCCCTGCTTTCTTAACCTTTGTTTTTAATCAACATCACGTCTATAATCTTGAGGGCAACTTCTTCGGAAAGATCCAATGCACAGTAAAGATCGTTCAAAAGTTGTTCTTCTTCTTCTGAAACCTCGCCATCTGCTAAAGCGATATCAGTTGTCACAGCAAAAACTGTTTCTTTAAGTTCGTCGGGAAGTGTAGCCAAAGCCGCATTAAACAGTACCTGAACTCCTTGCCGTTGCAGAATGTTCAGCAGTCGATCGAGCATTTTTCGCATCACATCATCTGGATAGCTGCGGAAGAGTTGCATCCGAGATAGTGTCATGCTAATCGCTTTACTTTCGCTGTCATTGATGTAACCGTCGGCTGCTACGGCAATTAGCGCGATCGCCGCAAATGCTTCGGCAGGCCCTAACGTGACATCAGTTTGTTGGCGAGTCTGCGATACTTTGTCAAATAAACCCATAATACTTTCCTCATTCTTTAGTAGTGGATTCACGGAGTCCCTATGGGCTCTGGCTTTGGAAGCTTCCTTGGCTTGGCATTTAGATGATTATATCAAATCTGCTGAGTTATTTATTATTACTAAAATTATGAAAAAATTAAGATTTTTAATTTTTGTCTTTAGTGCTGTAACGGCGTTAATCAGTTGACAGTTGACAGCGTTAATCAGTTGACAGTTGACAGTTGACAGTTGACAGCGTTAATCAGTTGACAGTTTGTAGGGGCGGTGCCCCCGTGCCCGCCCTCTTAGTTGACAGATTGAGGGGGACTTCTACCTGGAAGGAAGAGGATTGGAGTAATGAATCATCTGATTTTAATTTATCCATAAAAGGGAGAGGCTTTAAACCAATTCTTTCTGGTAAAACTCGCTCTCCCAGCGCAGAAAATCTACTTGTCAAACAAAGCTAAATCAGCTTTCAGAAAATCTACAAACTGCCGCGCAGTCCTTCCAGAGCGCCCGTTGCGGCGAGTTGCCCATTCCTTAGCCCGGTGTTCCAAATCCTCAACAGCGAGCTTGATGCCAGCAATTTCGGCGAGATGTCGGACAATTGTTAAATAAGTGTTTTGATCCGCAGGTTCAAAAGTTAAAGTCAAGCCAAAGCGATCGCTAAATGAGAGTTTTTCCTGTACGGTATCCCAAGCGTGAACTTCATCACCGTCGCGGGGGCGAGGCCTGTCATCAAAAAACTCTCGAATTAAATGCCTGCGATTAGATGTGGCGTAAACAACTACATTTTGAGGCCGGGCGGTGACATTTCCTTCTAAAACAACTTTCAAGGATTTAAAAGCATCATCATCTTCCTCAAATGAAAGGTCGTCTACAAAAATAATAAACTTTTGAGGAACTCCCCGCAATTTTTCCACAATTAGCGCTAAATCTTGCAAATCCGATTTAGATACTTCAATCAAGCGCAAATTGCGAGAGCCAAATTCATTTAACAGCGACTTCACCAACGAAGACTTACCCGAGCCGCGACTTCCGTACAGCAAGACGTGCAAAGCTGGATAACCAGCCAGCAAAAACTCTGTATTTTTCACCAGAGCATCTCGCTGCCAATCGCAGCAAACCAACTCTTGCAAATTTATGCGATCGGGATGTGGAATACTCATTAACTGCCCGGATTTCCACCCAAAAGCACGATACTCTGCAAACAAACCCGTGCCAAACTTGCGGTAATATTCTGCCAAAGATTCCGCAGCGCTCGACCATTTTTCTAGTTTTGCGTGCAGTGGCTTTTCGGCATTTTCTGGTACATTTTCGCAATGCCAAATGGGAGGCACTGAGTCAAGTTGACCCGCTACTCGCACCCACTTGCTCAACTGCTCGCTGGTGCAGTCATAAATATTTTGCAGCACTTGTAAATCATGTCTGGCTGCTTCCACTAAAGCAGGTGGCAAACTCGCAAAATCTGTTTGCTGAGCTAGGCGAGAAAAGGGATTTTCGTCTTTGAGAATTTGCAAAATCAGGGAATCTTTCCAGCTCAAATTTTGAGCTGCTTGAATTTTGAACCAGTTACCGTAAGCTACCTGACACTCTAGACCGCTGAGTTCGCTGTGGTGGAGAGCTTGCAGCAAGTCAAGAAAAGCTTGACCTGCGGGGTTTTGGAGAACTGACTGATATAGCAGCAGAGATGCTGCTTGGCGTTGGAGGTAACGGATTTGGGCGATCGCCTGAGAAGTTAGGGCTGACATAATGCCAATTGTATAACAGTTAGATATCTGGACTGGGTTTAATAAATTTTCTAACAATTTGTGACCGCAATCGCAGCTATCGCTGTATAAATTGAGATGCAAATAGTGAAAACTGGGGAATTAAAAATGAATTTAGGTACAGCAGCGGCGATCGGCTACGGCGTTTTGACACTAATTGGCGGCATCATGGGTTACATCAAAGCCAAAAGCCAAGCCTCGCTCATTTCCGGCCTCGTTAGCGGTTCGCTGCTAATTTTTGCCGGCACCGCACAACTCATGGGACAAACTTGGGGTTTAACATTAGCAGCAGCAATTTCCGCTGTTTTAGTAGTAGTTTTTATGGTACGGCTGGTCAAAACTCGCAAGTTTATGCCCGCTGGGATGCTGATTTTGGCTAGTTTGGCGTCTTTGGGTGCGATCGTTTACGAACTCAGCGGTCAATCGATGTTAGGTTTTTGATTTTATATTGTTGATTTTAGAGTTGAGATTTTAGATTAACTCCCAGGCTTTACTGGGAGTTAATCTAAAATCAACAGAAACCTAATTTTTTCACCAATGACCAATGCCCCATGCCCCATGCCCCATGCCCCATGCCCCATTCCCCATCCCTCCGCTTCGCTTCGCCCAATGACTAATGACTAATGACTAATGACTAATGACTAATGACTGATTCAATATACTGCTCGACTTCCCTGAGTTGCTGCCGCTGGTATTCAATCCAATCCTTTTCCGCCGCGCGCTGTTGGGCTGTCTCTAGCTGGTACCGCGCCTGCTTCTCTAAAAAATTATTGTAGAACATAATCGCTTTTTCAACTGTTTGAATTCCCAGTTTCATGCGCTCCTCAAAAACTGCTAAAATTAAATCATCCAGGATTGAGCTAATCACTTTACAAGACTCTTCAAAATCGCTCAAGCTGATTCCCATTTTACTTTTATGAACCAGAGTTTCTACAGGATCTCTCAGAGTTTCTTTAAAAGTCTTCATATAAGACTCCGGTAAATATCTCAGAGGTTCCGTAAACTTCGATACAATCTCGCCGCCTATTGATTGCAGTCGCTCTCTAAATTTCGATTGACTCTTGAAGTCGAAGCATTCAATACAATATTCAACTTTTTCTATATCAATAGATTGTAATTCTTTAAAGATAGAATTGAGCTCATTCTCCACAATTAAAATTACTCGCTCGCCTTGATAGTCTACTTCATTTCGCAATTCTTTGTACAAATTATCTTTGTCATAAAAACCGATAGAATCTTTTTTAAACACTTGCTGGTTTTGATCCCACAAAAACCACTTATTTTTTAACTTTGTAGCTTTGTCGCTCCACGATTTGCGAACTTTAACAACAGCATCATATTTGCCTTTTTTTCCCAAACTGCGAATTCTCACGTCGCATCCGCTTAGTTCGCCAATTTGCTCCCAGACATCAACAGCAGATGCTTTAGCAATTCTCGGCTTGCTATTCCAGACATCCTCAGCCTGAGATACATCTTTGAAACATACATGAGCTAACGCCTTGAGTCTGAGGGCTGATTGCTTGATTTCCTGAATACAAGGTTCCACGTCTAGACTGAGGTGGGTAGCTGACTGTTTAATCTCCACGGATTGATATTCATCTGCGAGCAATCGATCGCTAAACTGGGTAATAGCCTGGAATACCTTGAGATACTCATTCATTTCGTTTCATCCCTCCTTTCCCTAAATAGCATACAATACAGAACATCTCCCTTTTGGAATGCAAACTGAGTCAGACCATTTTAGATTTTAGATTTTAGATTTTAGAATTGGGAATGGGAATGACTGATGACTATCAGGGTTTGGAGCGCGGGCCTACAGTTGCATTCTTGTTTTAAACTGGTGTCACAACATGGATTATGTATTCACCCCTGCAACTCAGGCTAGACTCGATACTGGCAACCTCGTACAGCCTGCCACCACAACTGGAAAATTGCTCCCCGCAGCTAGAGATCCGGTGACAGGGGAGTTTGTGGAGATTGCCAAAATATTTTATCAATCAACAACTACAACTCTATGCGATCGCGGAGTTCTAGGATTGCTCTCACAGTTAGGCGGAGGCGGGCCCGTACAGCCGCTGATAGCTCCCGTGTACGTGACAGTCGCGCCGTTGCAGCTTGCTCAAAGTCACCAGGGTTTTCAGAAAATATACAGAATGCTTAACTGTCTCAAAATTAATTTGGCAGTGATGCAAGCGACTGCTGCCGTCATTGGTATTGGGGCTGTATCGAGTACAGTTTTGTCAGCAGTAAACCTCGAACAAGTATTAAAAATCAGAGATGAGGCAAAACACCAGAAGCTGAAAATTAAAGACGGGTTTATCGATCTCAGGCATATCCTCAAAGATAAGGGAGTAGAGGTAATTCAGCAAATTTTTAAGGTGGCTCATGACTCTAATTTTCAAAGGCACCGCCAGCAACTGGTTAACGGTTACGATATTTTTTCTAAAGCTATTAAACGCTGCCAGTCAGCCCTGACAGTGCCGGATCTCAAGCTGCGGAATTCGGAGATTAATAACGGGCGAGATATGCTGTTTGAGGCTTTAAAAATTTACGATCGTCCCGGTTTGTTGGAGGGGCTGTCTTGTGCCGGAAAGCTCCGGCAAATGGAATGTGTTTGGGCGATTGAGCTGGCGCTGGGCATCACGTTTCAATTGCAGCGGGCTTACGATCTAGTGAGCGATCGCCTGCTCAAACTTCAATCAACAATTCGTCACGATCTTCTCACTGTTGTGAAAGGATGTCAATCGGAATCTGAACTAGATTTTTTATTTCCAGAAGTTACTAGGATTCTCGGTCACGATCTAAGTGTAATAGAATTTTGGCAAAACGAGGTAGATTGGATGCAAACTTTGTCTCCCAAAGAGCAGCACCAGTTAGCTAGTTTAGATAAACTCAGCGGCGACTATCATATAAGAAGCAGTATCCACACGACATTTGCGGTATTAACTGCGGAACCTTCGCTTTATCAAAGTTTAAAGCAAAAGTCTCATTTTCTATCCTTGCGCGACCAGCTAGCCTTCGCTCTGAAGCCGGAACTGCGCCGGGGATACGAATTTTATGTGTGCCAACAGGCGATCGCAACTGGCTATCCAGCTTTAGCTCCCTCAAACTGGCAAGAAATATCCGATTTAACTGTGGCTAACCTTTACTACTTTTTCCAAAGTCGAGAGGATTCAAGTGAAATTTATCCCACTGAAAACACAATAGAAACTCCTGCTTGGCACTTTCCCAAATTCTTAGAAAAAGAACTCAATTACTCCAATTAATTGAAAGCGCTGACCAAGGTACGTTGTTGGGCTTCAGCCCTCTTTGCTAAGCTCATAAAGAGCGCCCAAGCGCAACTACGTACCTAATTTGTCTGACCAGAATAAAACCGTCCTGCTTAGATATTGTAGGGTGCGTCAGCGAGGGGCCTAATTTTCAGGTGGGGAACCAGAAGTGGCTGACGCACCCTACTACTTTTTTCACATTACCTGAGCCACAATTTAATCGTATTGTCTTTAGAACCGCTAGCAATAGTTTTACCATCGGGACTAAAAGTCACTACATAAACCTCATCGGTATGTCCCGTCAAAGTATTCAGCAATTCTCCGGTATCAAAGTCCCAAATTTTAATGGTTTTATCCTTGCTGCCGCTGGCGATAAATTTCCCGTCCGGGCTGATAGCAACCGAAACAATATCGTCAGAATGTCCCTTAATCGAACGAAGTAAATCTCCACTTTCGAGATTCCAGATTTTAATGCTTTCATCGTAGGAACCGCTAACAATTGTCTTGCCGTCCGGGCTAACTGCCACAGACCTCACCGCGTCGCCGTGTCCTTCAATAGTTTTGAGCAACCTCCCTGTTGCTACATCGACAATTGTGATTTTTTTATCCTTAGAAGCGCTAATTAAATTTTTGCCATCGGGAGTGAAAGCAACAGAATAAACAAAATCTGTATGATCTGGTAAATTCTGGAGCAAATTGCCAGTTGTTGCATCCGAAATTTTGGTGGTTTTGTCTCCGCTGGCGCTAGCAACGAGCTCTCCGTCGGGGCTGATAGCGACTGACCAAACAGAGGCACTGTGATCGAGACTGCGAGTAGCTTGACCTGTTTTCAAATCCCACAACATGACTCTCCAAAAACCTGTTCCTGTGGCTAGTTTCGTACCTTTTGCATCGAAAGCAACCGACCAAACGGTGGATGAATCTCCTGGGAAAGTGCGGATCGATTTGCCTGTGGCTAAATCCCAAATTTGGATGGTTTTGTCTTTGGAACCGCTGGCTAACATTAAGCCGTCTGGACTAAAAGCAACAGATCCAACTGCATCTGAATGCTGGGCGAAGTTTTTGACTTTGGCGTTTTTCCATTGGAGACCTGCTTGGCACTTTTGTTGTAAGTTTTGGGCGGAGGTATAGGTGCTGGAAGTTTTGGCAATTGTTGGGATTTGGCTGATGCAGCCTTCATAATTGCTTTCTTGATAAAAAGCTTCGATTTGATTGAATTGTTGGGTTTCTTGCTGCACTTGCTGCTGTCTTTCTTGCCATTTGAGGTATCCGTAAATTCCGCCGATCGCAGTTAAGAGGGCTGCAATCGTTGCTGCGGCGATATAAGGATTGATTTTGCGAGGTTCTTTGGGGACAATTGCTGAGGCGCTGGTGCTGTCTGGGGCGATGGATAAACTCCCTTTTCCGTTCAAATTTACCTCTGGGGATGCCGCCGGAGTTGCCTGCACTCCCAGTGGCAGAGTGCTGCTGGCTGGGGACACAATGGCGTTGGGGTTGCGGTGTCCTTCCAAGACGATCGCGATCGCCTTGTACAATTTACCGAATAAAGATTTAGGAACGACTAATTCTTCGATTCTGGCGGCATCTTCGTCGGTAAGCCCTAAAACTTGCTGCAACCGTTTTAATTCCTCGCGAGTGTTGGCAGAAAAAGGATATTCTTGCTGCATGGTTTCTTGCAGCGATTGTTCGTAGCGTTCGCCTTTTTGCCTGTATTTGCGGTAAGGGTTCAATACCTCATCTTCGATCGCCTCTGCTTCTTCTGGTTGCAATTCCAAACTGACGCGCAATTCTTCTAATATTCTCCGCCCGACGACTGTAATGTCACCGCGACTGCTGCTGCGCCGATCGACTTCTTCGCGATAGATTGTGAGTTTGGGTACCCGCGTGCGCGATCGATCGCCAATTTTCCGCAAATCGGCTAAAGCTTCCGCCGCCGACTGGTAGCGCTCCCGAAAATCGTAGCGCACCATATTGTCCAAAACATCGGCCAACGCTTGGGAGCAGGAGGTTAAATGGCGCCAAACAATTTCACCTCGGTTAGAATTTTTCAAATCCCGCAGTTTCGGCAAATCGTAAGCCGGCAAACCCGTCATAGCTTGGATGCCAATCATTCCCAAGGCGTAGATATCGCTGTTGAGTTGCGGGTTGTATTGAAATTGTTCGATCGGCATATATTCCAGCGTCCCAATCCGCACAGTTACCGGTGCTTGTCTTTGAGCGATGTGAATTTCTTTCACCGAGCCAAAGTCAATCAAAACTAACTTGTTGTCTGCATAGCGACGGATTAAATTTGCTGGTTTAACATCTCGGTGAATTACTCCTTGTCCGTGTACAAAGACTAAAATTTCTAACAGTTCCTTCAACAAAGGAATAATTTTTTCTTCGGGAACCGGTTTTCCTGGTACAATCTCTGTGGATAGCGAGTGACCGGCAATAAAGGATTCTACTAAGAAAAATTCTTCATTTTCTTCAAAATAAGCGAATAGCTGAGGGATTTGGTCGTGTTGACCGAGCTTTTCTAGAACTTCTGCTTCTTTTTGGAAAAGACGGCGCGTAGTATTAATTAATTTCGGTTCGCTGGTACCGGGACGCAGGTGCTTGACAAAGCACTGCGGTTCACCGGGGCGACGAGTATCTTTGGCCAGATAGGTTTGTCCAAATTCTCCTGTTTCTATGACTTCAATGACTTGATAGCGTCCATCTAAAAGTTGGCTCACCATGATAATAACTTAGTTGCTCCTGGGCATTGGGCATTGGGCGAAGCGAAGCGGAGGGATTGGGCATTGGCTTGCGCAGGTCATTGGCCAAACAGGGCATTGGGCATTGGGAATTGGCATTGTTTTTTCTTTCCTTCAATATCTTCCTTCAACATCTTCCTTCTTCCTTCAACATCTTCCTTCAACATCTGACATATAGCGGTTCTCAAGCGTGGTGAGGTATGCTCTATGCCCTATGCCCTATGCCCTATGCCCGGTTTCGCCTATGCCCTATACCCATGAGTACCTCATCTTTTTGAGAAAGGCCATACTTTATCTTTTCAACATCTGCAAAGCTTGATATCCCAAAAAGAAAAAACCCAAAGCACCGAGTATCGCTATGGTATTCGCAAACACATCTACTGAAACAAATTCGCCCATTGCAAGATCCTCTGACAACTGATATCTATCCTCGGCTTTTCGGTCTCAGACTGGGTGAGGGGTCTTGCCCCTTACTGCGGTAGAGCCGAAAGATGCTCACAAATTATAGCAAAGGAGATGCTCGAAATAACTTTTTGGGCGATCGACTAGCTTTTTGTTTTAATATTTTTTAATATTTAAGGACACAAATTGTGAACGTAAATTTTGAGGTAAGTTCGCTTTGATATTGTTAACCCTGGTAATTTTTTCTCTCATAGTCAGTAGAGCTTACACCAAGAATTTGCGCCAATCGGTCAAAAATGCGCCTCGCACCAACAGCAGTGTGGCTCAGCAGTTATTTCCGCCGGCGGGTGACTTCCCCAAAGTTTCGGTAGTCGTACCAGCATACAACGAAGCCGAGAATATTCAGGATTGCGCGATCGCCATTTTGGAGAGTACAGCTCTGTCTGCTGACAAGCTAGAGGTTTTGATTGTAGACGATCGATCGACAGACGACACGAAGGCGATCGCCCAAACTCTGCAACAACAGCGCAACGACCCCCGCCTCAAAATATTAGCAGGTGAGGCGCGACCGGCAAACCAATATTGGGCGGGCAAAAACTGGGCCTGCGCCCAAGCTGTTGGGGAAGCAACCGGAGAATTCCTATTATTTATCGATGCCGACGTGCGACTGAAACCCGGGGCGATTGAAACTGCGATCGCCACAGCCGAAACCGAGAAAATAGACCTGCTAACCTGTATGCCAGCGCTGGTTTGTGGGTGTTTTTCCGAGTGGTTGGTGCAGCCTTTAATGTTCAATAACCTAGCTGTTTGCTTCGATTTTACAGCCGTTAATGATGCTGCAAAAACAGACAGTGCCTTTGCGGGCGGCCCATTTATGCTGTTTAGGCGATCGGCTTACGAAAAAATCGGCGGGCACGAAGCAGTTGCAGGCGAAATTGTCGAAGATGTGGAATTAGCTAGACGCATCAAACGTGCGAGTTTAAAGCTCGGACTTTATTCGGGGGCAAATTTGGCATCCGTGCGGATGTATCGGTCTTGGAACGCGTTGTGGGAAGGCTGGACAAAGAATCTGTATCTCGGCGCTAACCGCAGTTGGGGGAGCATGATTTACATGGCCGCAATTATGTTATTTCTTTATCCGATGCCGTGGCTGGCATTAGCTATTTTGCTGGCTAACGGCGAAATTGCCAACATAATTAGCAATGGCCAATTAGCAATTAGCAATTACCATTTGCCGGTTGCGTTGTTAACTATCTGTTTATCTGCGATCGTCATTGGATACCATTACACCTTGCGCCGTTTGGGTGCCGAAATTTCGGACTGTCCGACGAAATATTGGTGGTTGGGAGGTTTGGGAGGGACGTTAATTGCAGCAATTGCGATCGGTTCTGCAATCAAAACTGAAACAGGTTGGGGATGGACTTGGCGCGGGAGAGCTTTGCAAATTAACAATAATTAATCCCGATTTTGCATTCACAATTAGTAGTAAGGTGCGTCAGGTTTGAGATTTTCAATCAGCACCAAAAGTTTCATACTGACGCACCATTTATTCGAGGAGTGCGTCAGTATGAGCTTGTTGGTTTGTTACGAAAATAATCCTCGTTGATGCACCCTACATATAGCTTTTTGGGGGAGCGTGGCTGCTTAAGGAAAGACTTCAAATTCACTGGCTGGGCAAAATCCAACAGAAAATCATATAATTGAGACAATGACCAACCCTGAATACGCGGCCAATTATCAGGCGAGCATAGCGATCGTCATACCCCGATCAGTCCCAGGGATGTTTCATTTCTTGTCTAAGTCAGGTTATTTAAAAGTTTTTGTATAGGAATTAAAAAAATGATTTATCAGTACCCCGAAGGCATACCCGAGCAGTATGCAGGCATCGTAGAGGAAGTGCGGACTAAGGCTCAAGAAGTTCGATCGACCCATATTCAAAGACTCCGTTCTGGTAATGCTGCTGTTGCCAAACTACCACTAGATACTGGTGCAGTTTATAATAAAGAAGCTACCAGCAAGCAACATCCTCTAAATATTCCTGGTGAAGACGATGGGCCAAAGTGTTTTTTTGAGCCAAGGATTGACAGAGCGGGAGAAAATTACAACGAGAAGCACGCTGAGCACAAGCTCTTCAATGCAATTGCAGAAGACTTGGAAACAAATAATGTGTCTTTGGAGGTAGAAGGGACACTCTACCTCTACACTGAAAGAAATATGTGTTCTGGCTGCTATATGAATTTGCAAGACTTTAAGGAGAGGTTCCCCAATATTAAAGTGATTATTTTCTACGAACATCCATATCCGTAGAAATAGATAATAGAAAACCAGTAGAGCCTGCCAGGGCTTTACTGGCTTCTATATCTGAGGTAAAATAGAGGTGATATAAAGCTTAAAATTAGCTGGCTCCTGATTGACGATTAAGGAAAATATATATTGAGGGAAGATCGATGATTAAGTTTGAGATAGGTCATTACACCAATTTTAAGTTGCCCAACAATTTAGATATTCCAGAGCAATTGCAGCAAACTCTTCAAATGGTCTGGGACAGAAAGTATCGGGATTTGTACGAAAGAGGTGGAAAGTACAATGTAGAAGAAGCTTTTGTGGAAGTAATGCAAGCATTTGGAATGCCCAATGATAAAGTATCCCATCAACGATACGTCTATATGGCTTATGGAATAGCATTAGCAGCTAAACCGACCATTAAACATTACTTTCCTGAAGAACACAAGGCTGATATCGTTCAAGCAATTGTATCTTGTTGGCTAAAAGATGGTGGTGAAATTCCAGAAACTTGGGCAGATACCTTGTTTCCTCATATCGACAAAATTGGAAAATATCAAGCTGCTGATGAAGCTTATAATATCTTCTATGGCTTGCTGCAAACACTCAATGCCAAAACAGCTTATAATGCCATCTTGGATATTTTGTATGATGCCATTACTGGCGATGCTATTTCTGGTTTTGCTGCGGCCCAACGAGATATGTTTAATTGGTGGTTGATCGAAGTAACTCCTGCTGCCTATTGTTTAAAGCTGCCATCTACTTTATATTCGGGAAAATGGGAATTTCCGCCCCTGAGTCAGTGTGCGTAATTGCGATGAGGCAATCAATAGTAGTAGGGTGCGTCAGGTTTGAGATTTTGAATCAGGACAAAAATTCTCATGCTGACGCACGATTTATTTGAGGAGTGCGATCGCTCTTTCCTAAGATTATAAAGAGGGCCCAAGCCCAACAACGTACCTTATGCTTCCGCGTAAACGAAAGCAGGTACCCGCTTGTAAGCAGGTGTGCCCGATCGCCTTTCAATCTCCGGGTGAAAAATTACATTAACTTCAGGATAAAACATCAACGCAGCACCCTCACGAACCGCCCCGTAAATCACCTCAACATTTTCCATTTTCCCCACGTTTCCCTGCACAGTAACTCGCTGGTGTTCTTTCATGCCAGCGCTTTCTGCATCCGCGCGATTCATCAAAATGCAGTTGCGGTGCGGCATTCCCCGGTACTTGTCATCTATTTTGTAAACTACAGTATTGTGCTGAGAATAACTGCGTCCAGTCATCAATGCCACAACTAAACCCCGTACCGATTCCGATGCTCCAAACTCTTTGATTTCCGGTAATTTTAGCACTGGTAAAGGTGTGACAAACATCTTGGCTTTGCCGGAATCTGTGGGGAATTTGGGTTCGGTAAAAATCCGCCCGCTGATGGTGAATTCTTCTTTGGTTTCATCAATTGTTGCCATTTTTTCGTAGCCGGGAATTGTTTGAGCAATCAATTGCCGAACGTACTTAGTATCTCGAAGCTGGCGCCAGTCTACCGGATAAGTACCGTGAATTCTGGCTGCCAATTCTGTCAAGAAATGTACTTCAGAAATCAAATCAGCATCTTTGAGATGAGTTTCGCCTTCATCGTTGAAACGCACAAAATTATTACCGGATTCCACGGTTGTTTTGTAGGGATTTTCAAAGCGATTCAGCACCGGTAACACAATTGTATTGTGATGAGCCAATCCGCTAAAATGTCCCAAGTTTGGTTTGGTTGCAATGTAAATAATGGTTTCAATCTTGCCTAAAGCACGTTTTGCTTCATTTGAATCGGGATTCGCCCCGTATAAGTTGCCACCCAAACAGATTAGCGTATCGACTTTGCCTGCATCTGCTGCTTCAATGAGCGATCGAGTTTCGTAACCCTTAACGGCGCTCAGGGGACGCCCCAAAAGCTTTTCGAGAGTCTGTTGGATTTCTTTTTTCAGGTTCACAGTCACGCCCATAGAGCCAAATCCTTGGACGTTTGAGTGTCCTCTCACCGGCAGTAATCCTGCGCCTGTTTTGCCGAGATTTCCCGTCATCAAAGCAGTATTGGCAATGCTGAATACATTATCTACGCCATTTTTTTGTTGGGTAATTCCCATCGCCCAACCGAAGACAACCCGCTGAGAATTGCCGATTATTTTAGCTGCGGCCTCAATTTCTGCTTGGGAAACTCCGCAAGTTGTAGTAATAGTTTCCCAGTCGGTTTCGCGGGCGTGCTGCACTGCTGCTTCCCAGCCTTCTGTGTGGGCTTGCAAGTAGGTTTCGTCGAGCAATCCTTGTTCGATTACCGATTTTTGAATGCCTACAAATAGCGCCGTATCGCTGCCAGGAATTGGTTGCAAGTAGAGCGAGGCAATGTCGGAACCGGGGATGAGCGACTTGACTGGAAATGCCGGAGAACCAAACTTAACTAACCCGATTTCCATTACCGGATTGATGACAATTATTTTACCGCCTTTGTCGCGAATTTTAATTAACTCGTTCATGAAGCGGGGATGGTTGTAGGCAGAATTCGCGCCCGCGAGTACGACGCAATCTGCTTGCTTTAAGTTTTCTAGACTCACTACCGAGGTGCGGGTGGCAAACATTTCGTTTAACCCGGTGGTCGATGGAGCGTGGCAGAGATCGGAACAATCTGCTAAGTTGTTAGAGCCGATCGCCCTCATCATCAATTGCAACAAAAAAGCCGCCTCGTTGGAAGAGCGACCGGAACTATAAGATGCCACTCGTTCGGGGGTTTTGCGAAATGCAGCCTCGGCAATTTCATAGACTTCTTGCCACGAAATGCGATCGTAATGAGATGCACCAGCCCGCAAAATCATCGGATAACTCAACCTTCCCAGTCTATCTGCTTCCCTGGAAGTTAATTGTTGGAGTTCTGCAATATTGTGCTGTTGAAAATAGTTAGTCGAGATAGCTGGTTTAATTTCAGCCGAGATTGCTTCCACACTTTTCATGCAGCGCTGAAGTTTCTCGCCGTCTTCATTAGTAAAGCCTCCTTTCTGCCCGCCAGTACCCCAAGAACAAGATAAACAAGCACTTTTGTGCAGCAAAGTTTGCCAAAGTTTCGGGCCTTCGGGTGACAAAGTTTGCTTTGCCCAATATTCAATTATTGGTAAACCGCCGCCCATGTCTGGGCTTTCGTCATTTTTTTCGCTAAATGGCGGAACGGGTTGGATATTTTGGGAGTTGGTGTCCATAGGGTTTATTTTTTATTGGAATTGCGAATT
Source organism: Microcoleus sp. CAWBG58 (assembly GCF_020883045.1). Classification (NCBI taxonomy): domain Bacteria; kingdom Bacillati; phylum Cyanobacteriota; class Cyanophyceae; order Oscillatoriales; family Microcoleaceae; genus Microcoleus; species Microcoleus sp. CAWBG58. The sequence goes on from NZ_JAHRFA010000056.1 coordinate 40,179, forward strand.
GATCTACAGTTAAGTTTATTACTATAATTTACCGCAAACTTACAGCACAAAAAATTAGTCAATAGATAGATGTTTTAATCTCAATTAAACTCTTGGTTCGTAGTGAGGACTTCAGTCCTTCTTCACCCTGGTTCGTAGTGAGGACTTCAGTCCTTCTTCACCCTGGTTAGTAGTAAGGACTTCCGTCATTCTTCACCCTGGTTAGTAGTAAGGACTTCCGTCATTCTTCACCCTGGTTCGTAGTAAGGACTTCAGTCCTTCTTCATTCACAAAGAGAGGACTGAAGTCCTCACTACAAACGGGGTTTACTTCTTCTTATTTAACGTCTGCTTGCCAAACCCCAGACAAAGCAATCGATCGCCCTCCGCGACATTTGGGCCATTCTGTAAATAATCGCCCAACCACTCGCAACTCCGAGCAATAATATTATTTAGCTCCAAATTCTCCACAGGTAACAGAATTACACTCCCATCCCTGCTAGCAAAAGCGAGTGTTTTGCTATCTGAACTAAAAGTAACGCTCAATACCCGATCGCCCGATTCCAATGTTTTCGATAGCAGTGCTTTCTTGCCGTCAAAATTCCACAGCTTAACGGTATTTCCCGCACTCGCCGCCGCAATCAACTTGCCGTCTGGGCTGAAACTCACGCTTTCGACAGTATCGCTGTGGTCGAGTTTTTCGGTTAAATTAGCCGTCTTACCATCAAAACCCCACAAATAAACTTTTTTGTCAGCACAACCAGCAGCAACAGTCTTACCATCTGGACTGAAACTGACATTTCTGACACTATCTGCATGATCGAGAGATTGCAGCATCTTCGCCGATGTACCGTTGAATTGCCAGAGGTAAACTCTATTTTGTCCAGCAATTCTAGCATCATTTTGGGTTCCACTTGCCTTATTCTCAGCAGCGGTACCCGTAGCAATAGTTTTGCCGTCTGGGCTGAAACTAACGCTAATTACTGGATTGCTGTGGTCGAGTTTTGCTAGCATTGTTGCTTTTGTACCATTCCAGCGCCAAAGATACAATTTGCGATCGGCACTGGCGGCGGCAATTATCTTGCCATCTGGACTAAAACTCACGCTTCTGACAATGTCGCTATGACGCAGAGTATCTAACAGTTTTCCGTTTAAACTCCAGATTTTCACGGTTTTGTCATCGCTGGCAGAAGCTACAGTTTTATTGTCCGGCGAAAAGCTCGTCCAGGTAACAGATTCCTTGTGGCCTGCTAAGGTTTTGATTAAACTGCCATCAGGGCGCCAAAGTCTCACCGTCTTGTCGCCGCTAGCAGATGCAATTGTTTTGCCGTCTCCACTAAAACTGACTTGATAAACCCAATCTCCATGGCCCGATAAAATCTTATTCAACGGAGTGCTGTTTGGTTGCCAAAGTTTTACCATTTTGTCTCTACTGGCGGAAGCAATCGTGCCGTCGCTGCTGAAAGTTACGGCCCTCACGTCGTCTTGATGTCCTCGAAAAGTGTTGAGCAAAGTGCCGCTGCGACTCCAAATTTTTACCGTATCGTCGGCGCTGCCGGTGACAATTTTTTCGCCGTCGCGACTGAAACTCGCGCTGACAACTCCATCGTTGTGTCCTTTGAGAGTTTTGATTTCCTCACCCTTTCGATTCCAAATTTTGGCTGTGGTGTCGGCACTTGCTGAGACGAGTTGTTTGCTGTCTGGACTAAACTTAACACTGCGAACAAAGTCAGAATGTTTGGTTAATGTTTTGGGATTAATTTGAAATTTCTGGGTTTTACCTTTGCGATTCCAAAGTTTGATAGTTTTGTCAGCACTTGCTGAGGCAATTGTTTTGCCGTCGGGGCTGAAACTAACGCCGAGTACCCAATCTTTGTGTTTGGCTAAGGTTTGCAGCAATTTTTTTGTTTCCAGGTTCCAGATTTTGACGGTGTTGTCGTGACTCCCAGAAGCTAGGGTTTTGCCGTCGGGGCTGAAACTGACGCTGGTGACGATATCGCCGTGGCCGGATAAGGTGGCGATCGCACTTTTGTCGTTATCTACTTGCCAAATTCTAATTGTGCGATCGGCGCTACCAGTTGCGATCGTTTTCCCATCCGGGCTAAAACTAACACTCGTCACAGTATCGCCGTGCTTGAAAGTCTTTAACAACTTACCTGATTTGCTGACCAATTTAACAGTTTTGTCAGCACTTGCCGAAGCAACTGAATTGCCATCGGGACTCACGCTCACATCCAAAACAGACTTGCTGTGCTGCTCGAAACGGTTGCTTTCTTGCACCCCCGAAACTGCTTGTATGAGCCTCTCAGCAATTTTATTTTTAGTATCCACAGGCAGTGCGGTACTTTTGAGAGAATCACTGCCGATTTTGATACTATTTCCTAACACTCCTAATTGATTTTTTTCATTAGAAAGCACCAACGCCTCCGACGCAGAATTTAAGGCATCAGTCCGACTTGTTTCTGCTTCTTGCCGCGCGCTTTCTGCTAATTTTGCTTGCTCGAATCCTATCCAAGAAACACCTCCGAGTACCAGCACTCCTAGAATTGCCGCCCGCAATTGCCATCTCCGAGTTTGATAAAGTTGAGCTTCCGCTTGGTGCTGTTTGTCTCTAGCTAAGCGCTGGTTGTCTCTAGCTTCCGACAGCAAAGCATCTCGCTCTCTGTCTTTACGAATTTGTTCAATTTCATCTCGGTTAATTTGGTTTTGTTTGCGGAGTTCCTCAAATTCTGCTTTTTTATCTAATTCCTGCTGCTGCCGGATGAAGCTAACTAGATAGTCGTGAACGAGCTGATAAAGCTCTGCGGGTAGTTCAGTCCACCGAAAAACTAAACCGGATTTGACTAACAGTTCTAAGACTAAATCTAATTTATCAGTGGCTGCAAATATCGCTAAATCCGAGGCTAATTCGGCGCGGGTTTTCAGGGGTCGAATCTCATCTTCATCTGTGAGAAAATACAAAATTCGGCGAGCAGCTCCTTCATTTTCTGGCCCGCAATCTTTGATGACTTCTTCGAGAAATCTTTCGACTAATTTTTGTTGGGGACTGTTACCCAGTTCCTGATATTGAGTTAAAGTTCTAATGTCCTCTTGTTGGAGTTGAGCGCCCACAAGTTGCAGTTCGATCGGGCGGACTTCTCCCAACTCTCCAGCTAAATCTTTGACTAATTCTTCGATCAGCTCCGGTTCTAAGTAAAACTGCGATCGTTCTGTCAAAGTGCGAATTACCGCTCGCGCATCGCCCTGGGAAAAATTACCCAAATAAAACAGAATATCTTTGCTGAGAACGTCCGCCAAAATATCATTGTTGATAAATTTTGTTGGGTTTTTGGGTCGGGAAAATTCCAGCAAATAGTGCAGGTAATCTTCCCGCAAAGACAGGACGACTTTTAAATACTTGATTGTCAAGCATTCCCGCAAAAAATTAAAAAATATTTGTCTTTCCGCAGGCTCTTTCCACACGAAAAAGAATTCTTCAAATTGGTCAAATATCAGAACTGTCACTAGATGTTCTGAATTTGTTTGCAACTCTTTGATGATTTTCTCATATTCGATCGCCTGTTTCTCGACAATTACTTCTACAGGCTGTGACTGCTCAATCAGATCCTGGCTTGCTCCAACCGACGAGCCGCCGTTAAATTCCAGCCGCAGATTGGCGTTGACTGCGCCTGCTGCGCTCAAATCTCCCGAAGCCGATCCCGGTACTGCATCGAAAATGTCGCGATCGAATATTTCAGCTTTCCCAGCAGATAACTGTCTGGTCAATTCCCGCGGCCAGTTGTTGTAAACTTGCAGCACTACAGGCAAAACAGTCCGCATTTCGATCTTTTTTTGCTTGAGAGCCGGCACTAATCCCCCGGTGACAATTGAACTTTTGCCAACTCCAGACTGACCGTAAATTACTGTCAGTTTGTCTGGGGTATTGTTCATCCTATATATCAAGCGATTGAGGTCTGCTTCTCTACCAGAAGCGGTAATTTCGTCAGCAATCGTAGCAGCGGCGGCAACTGTTTCGGCGGGATTAATCGCTTCTCTGTGCGGCTGCAATTTTCCGGCTCCAATAAAAGCTCGGAAGCGATACGTATGTTCTACCGCTCGATAATCTTGCTTAAGCTGAAATGCTTTGAGATATTCTCCCCGCTGAAAATAGAATCCTCGCAGCATTTCTAAAACGCGCAAATACAGTTGCGGGTTGTAGCAAGGTTCGGTTTGCGATCGAGCTAGCTCTAAATGTGCGATCGCCTCGTCAATCTCACCCAACTCGCTCTGGGCCTCTGCTAAAATTAACAGATATAAGCCTAGATGCTGCGCTTTGAGAGGCGTTGCGTGTCCTGTCGCTTCAAATTTTGAGTTGAGAGATTGTAGGGCGACTGAAGCCCATTCTTTTGCCCCTTGCCAATTCTTTTGCTCTAAGGCTACTCTAGCCAAAAAGCCGTAATCTTGAGCCAAATTAACTGTTGAGTTTTCCATATTTTCATGTAACCTCCGAGCTTTCAGAGCTAAATTCCAGAGTGCATCCCAATCTTCTAAATGCTGCAATACTTCGCCGAGTTGATTGATGAATATACCGACGGCATCCGGCTGTCCCGCGCGTTCTAGAACATCAATACATTGCTGAAAATAATTTTTAGCTTCCGTCCAGTAAGGACGGTTGCCGCTGCGGTGCTTTTCTGCTTGAAAACGGTAGCAAAGACCAATGTGAAATACTACGATTCCCTCTAATACTGGTGCAGGGTGAACAGTAAATAATAAATCGCTAAATGCTGTTTGGGGCCCAATAAATGCTACTTGATACTTCCAAAAACTGAGACTTTTTTGATACAATTCAAGAGCTGCCTGGATGCGGTTGCCAGCATATTCGTCTCGACCGCGAATAAATTGCAAGCTTGCTTCAATAGCTGGTTCTAACCTGATGTTGCAAGTTTGCAAGTCTTGCCTCGCCGACTCTAATTCAGCTAAAGAATTGGCTCCGAGGATGGCAGAGTTACTTAAACGCCATTTGCCGCTTTCTAAAATCTTAGCAAAAATGCGATCGCAACTTTTGCCCAAAAAATCCACTAACTCGTCTGGGCCCAGCACAAATTCAACACTTGTCGTCCAAGTCTCGATATCTGTGACTAACCGAATCAGTTTTTTTAAGATTTTGTCTGTCACCCACAGCACCACTGGGAAGGGAAAATTATTGCGAAATTCTTCCCTGACGTAGTTGGTAGATGTTAGTACCCTATCTATTGCACTTACCGATTCCAATCCAAACACCATTAAAGCTTGAGGTTGACTGCCATCAAGTTCAGTTTCTATCGTCGTGTACAGAGTTTTAACAGATTTCGGGAGGACAATTTCTCGAATCTCGACACCAGACTGCTCGCGCAATTGCCGTACAGTTTGTTCTCGCATCGCACTGTAATTGCACCGCACCAAAATCAGCGAAAATTGCCCCTGAGACATTGAAAGAGTCCGGGAGAGAGTTTGCAGAGCACTTTTATTTTGCTCTGCTGCGGTGTCTTGGTGGCAGTGCGAATTAACCATAATATTTGAAAATCCTGATTGAATAGATGCTTTCACTTGACAGTTGATAGTAGACAGTTGACAGTTGACAGTTAACAGTTGATACCAATTTAATGTGAAGTTCCATATATCTCGATCCCCCTAAATCCCCCTCAATTCGGGGGACTTTGAGCGGAATCTTATCCCCCCCCTTATTAAGGGGGGGTTAGGGGGGATCGGATTCGGGAGCAGCCTCTAACATCACAATTATTCAGAGTTCTATTCTCTCTCTGTGTCCTCTGTGTTCTCTGCGGTTAAATCATTCCTATGCAACGGTCAACGATATAATAAATATAGCCTTTCTCAAAAAGATGAGGTATGCCTGACAGCTTATATAACCAATTAAACTCTTAGGGCTAAAGCCCAACAACGTACCTTGTTTTTAGCTGCCCGTACCTCAGCTCTGAAACTGTCCGATTATTTTAGCCGATCGCCCTTAAAGCATACCCGAAAAAATACATACTCTGTTATTATCATAATTTCAGGAAAATCTGGTGGATTTTACTGATTTTTTTCCCCTCGGTGACTCACATTCTCCCGAGCAAAAAAGTCGATCGCCCAAAATCCCACAAATCCGATGCAGTTATTCGCAAACGGCGGAAATCTTGCATTCCCTGCTTTGCTGGCCCCTCGCCGCACTGAGATAAACTACGGGCGGCGGTTCCTCAATGACAACTTGCATATTTGCGATCGCATTTTCGAGCAGAATTTTATCAATCTCCATATCTAAATTAGTAGCTGAAAAATCAGGTCGATCCCAATCTTCGCTTTCTTCAATGAGGATTGTTGTGGTTGGTGCCACCATCTCTAAATCAAGCTCATCACCTAAATTAGAAACTTGCTTGTTTGGCTCGATTTTCTGGCCGGTATCAGTAGCTAAAGCTTGACTGTTATTGGCAATTAGTACGAGCGGCAGTGCTACCATTGCACTTATCGTTTTTCGTACCGTGATTTTCCCCATAATCTCCTCCTAGTATCAACTAAATTTTGGTGCTGCTATAAATTTAAACATCCGCCGCTACTTGAGAGCGCTGCTATTATTTAATAGTCGCTTATTTTCGACAAAAAATACCCCGATCTGTGACACTTCGGGGCAAGTTTGCCTGACGGAGGGTATCCGGCCAACTTTTCCCGTTTCTATTGATTACGTGAAAACTCTTAAACAATCAGGTTTTCCTGTAGGTAATTTTGGAAATGAGGGCGAGTGTCTATTTCAGGCTAAAAACGGCGAACAACGAAGAGGGCAGGCACGGGGGCACTGCCCCTGCAACCGTCAACTCGTATAATTCTCGTTACTAGGCTCTTCCTGGTAACGCAGGGTGGCGAGGAAGAGAAACTAGCAAAAGTAAGGCGCTTGTTACTTTGTCAAACCGTGTTCGAGAGCGTAGCGAACCAACTCAGTACGGCTGTTAGTACCAGTTTTGCTAAACAAACGGCTGACGTACTTTTCCACATTCCGCACGCTAGTTTCCAAGCGGCGGGCAATTTCCTTATTCATCAAACCTTGAGCAACCAAATCCAAAACACTTTGCTCTCGCGGAGTCAAATCAATTTTAACCGACGAGCTACTTTGGACGATCGCACTTCGCCCGCTTAACAAAGACTCAATTCTCGCCATTTGGCTGGCCAAAGCAGCAATATCAGGACTTTCAGCATTGCCGCCCGTCTCCTTAGCCGCCGCGCGACGGGCCAGCAAATTCGTGACAATTGCTACTAACTCGTCGGGATCGAAGGGTTTAGAAAGATAAGCATCGCAGCCTGCTTGATAGCCTTGAATGCGATCGCCCGTCATCCCCTTAGCCGTCAAAAACACCACCGGCAAAGCCTTATAGCGAGGATCTTCCCGCACTTGCTTGAGAAACTGATAGCCGTCCACCTGCGGCATCATAATATCTGAAATCACCAAATCCGGATTCATCTGCTGCAATAATTCCCAGCCATCCCGAGCATTACTGGCAACCTCAACCGAAAAATCGCTATCTTCCAAATAAGCTTGTACTGCTTCCCGCAAGCCCGGTTCATCATCTACCAATAATAGTCTTGCTGACATATCCATTACCCTTACGTTTTACTACTATTATCTTTTAATTTAGCCGAATTCAACTATTTTTTCACTCCATCTATAGAAGCAACTCCAAAAATTGCGATTAAACTCCTATACGGTTCAGTTAAACCTGATCCCCTAGGGCGTCGGTTCAGTAGAATATCTTGACAAAACCAACTAAAAATGATATGTGAATTAAAAAGCCTGTTAAATTCTCACAATCATGAAGAAGGAAGAAACTTTATGCCCCCTCACTTATGGCATCCTCCAATCGAACTCTCAGAAACAGAAGCGTTGATTATCAAACGCATTAAAC
>NZ_JAHRFA010000057.1:0-24027 GCF_020883045.1 Microcoleus sp. CAWBG58
TTAATCGTTCACTGTTCATTTAAGGAGTGGATAGGTTTTCTTTTTCACCCTCATTCTCTCCCAGCGCGGTGGCTCTAGTTCTTCTTTTGCCACCGTTCTCATCTTTGGTTAGTCTAAACTACAGTTCCTAAAAATTAGACTTAAATTGTAAAAATAATTAGGTTCGTAGTGAGGACTTTAGTCCTAAAATTTGATTAAAAAGACTTTTGCAATCTTGTCTATTAATCAAGAGAGGACTGAAGTCCTCACTACGAACCTATTTTATTAGAGTCGATATACTGAACATCATCTCAATCGATAACATATACCTTTTTCAAATTGCACCAGCTCAAAAGCAGGGTCAAGATTTACAGTTGTTTCTCCTCCCCCTAGGAATAAGTAGCCCTTGGGACGCAACACCCGCCGCACTCTTGCTAAAATCGATTGTTTGGTCTGAACATCAAAATATATTAAGACGTTTCGCAGAAAAATAATGTCCATTTGAGGCATCGATCCAAAGGGTTCTGTCAAGTTAATCTGGCGAAATTCGATCGCCTTGCGGAGGTCTTCTTTAATCTGCCATTCCTTGCCACACTGCTGGAAGTATTTGTGTAACAATGCTGTTGGCAAACCCCGTACTACTTCGTGCTGCGCGTAGCATCCAGAATTTGCTCGCTTCAGCATGGCTGTAGAAATGTCGCTACCAAGTATTTGTACTTGATTTCTCGCTAACTGCGGAAAGTATTCGCGCAGCAGCATCGCAATACTGTAGGGTTCTTGGCCGCTGGAACAAGCAGCACACCAAATATTCAAAGTGCGCTCACCCTGGATCTGTTTTAACAATTCTGGCAATACTGATGTTTTTAATATCTCGAAGGGGTTGATATCTCGGAAAAAAAATGTCTCGTTGGTCATCATTGCTTCGACTGTCGATTCGTAAAGTTGGTTAAAACGTTGTTGTTTGATTTGTTTTAACTTTGCAACTAATCCGCTGATGGAGTTTGCTCCGGCTTCTTTAGCTACCATCCCTAAGCGCGATTCAACGAGGTACATTTTCTCTTCGGATAGGAATACACCTGTGCGATCGTATACAAGTTTTCGGATGTAATCAAAATCTGCAATAGTTATCGGCATGGTAATTGAAGGAAGAGTTGACTGTTGACTGTTGACTGTTGACAGAAGGAAGAGGGAAAAACAGTTATTCGTGCATCCCTGGCTAATGACTACTGTTGCCGATAACTTAAGCTCGCAAAACATGACTAAGGTTCGCGAGCAGAGACTAATGACTAATAGCATTCGCGAGCTTATAGCCTTTATCAAAAAGATGAGGTATGACTGACAGCTTATATAACCAGTTCAACGTATAGGGCCCAAGCCTAACAACGTCCGCGAATATGAGAGCTCGATCCGCTATAAGTTCTCGCAAAACATGACTGCTGACTATTGACTGCTAAAATCTACAACTTTATCAACATCCAAGAATAGTAACAACTGCCCTTGTAGCTTGTACGCTCCTCGAATTAGCGGGCGTATTTTGCTGGTAAAAGTATCTGGAGGAGTTTCAAAATCAGCTTGAGATACTTCTAGGACATCTCCAATATCGTCAACTAACCAACTGACTGTTTCATCTCCAGTTCTCACTATCACATTTAAAGGCAATTGTTCCACAGGTCGATCGCACAAATCCAACCGCCTCCGCAAATCAATCGCCGTGACAATTTGTCCCCTCAAATTTATCAATCCGCCGACTACTGCGGGTGCTAGTGGCACTCGCGTCATCTCCTGATAGCGGATGATTTCTTGAACTTTCTCAACCTCTATGCCAAAAAATAAGCTGTCAACGAAAAACGTACAAAGTAGAGTTTCTTCAAGCATTGTTTAATTATTCCTTTAATAGCCCGAGCTGGTACTTGCTAACATCTGCTCGACTCCGAATAAATTGTTGTTAATTACTGCATCAACATCGAGGATTTCAGTAACTTGACCCTGAATTACAGCACAATATGAAATTCCTGCTTGAGTAGCTGCACCTTTAATGTCGATCGCCTGTTCTACAATATCCAGGATGCGATCGACTACCAGACCGACTTGGTGTTCTGAGCCGATCGATACCACGACTAACGGTAGTTTATCATCTGCTGCGCGCGATCGCCCGTCCAGACCGTTGGGCCCCCAATCAGCCGACTCACTGCCGCTACCAAACACCGCCGTTAAATAAATCACCGGCATAATTTGGTTGCGGTACTGCACCACATTCTGCTTCCCGACTCGCTCCAAAAGATGGCGGGGAAACTCTTCTAAGCGACAAACTCGCGATAGGTGAATTGCCATCCGCCGAAAGTCTGGGCCCTGAAATACTAGCAACTGTTGTGGAGGTTCTGAAGATTCCCGGCGGCTGTTTTCGTCAGCTAAAATCGCCTTTTCCTGAGCCTCCGTCATGTGGGTTTTCTGAGCAATCCCGTGCACATCCAAAATCAAAGCAACTTTACCGTCGCCCATAATAGTTGCTCCGGCAAAACAAGCTAGAGATTTTAGTTGTTTTCCTAAAGGCTTAACCACAATTTCTTGCGTGTCGTTGATGGCATCTACCACCAACCCAAAAGGTTTGTCTGTCGCTTGCACTACTACAATATTCAAAGCCTCATCTCTGTCGAATTGCGATTTTTTGCTGTTTTCTACAATTCCTGTTTCTAACTGCAATTCCCGATTCAAATAAATCAGCGGCAGCAGTCGCCCCCGCAACCTATATACTGGCGTTCCGTGAAACATTTCGATTTTTTTTATTTGTTCTCCTTCCAAACGCATCAGTTCTAGCAAATTGACTTGAGGAATTGCGTAGCGATCGCCTCCTGTCGTAATAATTAATGTCGGAATAATCGCCAGAGTTAAAGGAATTTTTAACTTAAAAATTGTGCCTTTACCGACTTGACTTTGAACGTCGATCGTGCCGCTAATTTTTTCTATATGTGTTTGCACAACGTCCATCCCCACTCCCCTACCGGAGATATTGGTGATTTTTTCGGCGGTTGAGAAACTGGGCATGAAAATTAAATTTAGGGCTTCGCGATCGCTCAGTTTAGCTGCATCAATAGCAGAAAACATTCCTTTTTGCACTGCCTTACTTTTAATCCGATCTGGATCGATTCCCCCGCCGTCATCGGAGATTTCTATGTTTACCTGACCGCTTTCGTGATAGGCTCGCAGTAGCAGTTTACCGAAGGCTGGCTTGCCTTTGGCGACTCGCACTTCTGATGTTTCAATGCCGTGATCGAGGCAGTTACGGACTAAGTGAGTTAGCGGATTGGCGATCGCCTCGATTAAGGTTTTGTCTAATTCTGTTTCTTCGCCTTCCATTTCTAACTGCACTTGTTTGCCCAGGCTGAATGCTGTGTCGCGCACTACGCGGGGGAATTTGTTCCAGATAGTGCGAATTGGCTGCATTCTGGTCTTCATTACTCCTTCTTGTAGTTCGGAAGTAACTAAGTTTAAGCGGCTGGATACTGATTTTAATGTATCGTCATTTTGGGTGTTTGCTGTTTGGGTATTGGCAAATTCTAAGATTTGGTTGCGGCACAAAACGAGTTCGCCTACTAAGTTCATTAGTTTGTCCAGCAAGCCGACATCTACTCGGATTGCAGTATCGGAAATTTTGAATTTGTCACCCTCGGTATCCGCAGCATTTACCTGTTGGCTGGTAGTATTGGTAGCAGAGGGAATTAGCAATTGCTCGATCGACAATAAAGCATCTGCATACAAATGTTCTCGTGTCAACTCTGACTTTTCCGGTTCCTCGATCGCAACTTCTGGAGTTACTGAGTTGGATTCGGCGATCGCACTCGGCGACAATTCAGATGCAGTACCGCCGGATTCTTGGAGTTGCAAAAGTCGATCGAGCAATGCGGTGTGGGCGATAGGGCTTTCTTCTCCCGTCTTTTCCAGGGCTTCCATGTGCGATCGTACCGCGTCGATTGTCTCCAGCAAAGCGCTAGTAATATCGGGAGTCATCGTCAAAGTGCGATCGCGCAAGAGGCTGAGCAAATTTTCTCCTGCGTGCGCCACAGACTCCAGTTTTTCCACCCCCAAAAAACCGCTATTGCCTTTAATCGTGTGCAAACCGCGGTAAATCCGATTCATCACCTCTGTATCGGCATCATTTTTTTCTAAAGCTACTAAATCCTCCTCAATTTGGTTTAGGTATTCGTAGCCTTCAATCAGAAATTCCTTTACATCTTCATCAATTTCCATCGAGCCAGTTCCTTGTTCATCGGTTTGACGCTGGATTAAAATAGGGTGCATCTGGCGCAAGGCAAATATATCCGTAGGGGCGAAGCATGACCGCAGTCAATATGAGATGATAACTAATAACTTATATGCGGTCATGCGATAGCCCTCTTCAAAAACCAAATGCACCCTTAAAATAAATTATCGAATAGTTAAAAACTGTAGTGCGCCCTAGTCAGTGGATTTTAGATTTTAGATTTTAGATGGACTCCTCTAGATAGATCTGGGAGCTTGAACTATTGTCTAAAATTTTGAGTTCGACCCTCGTGAGTGTACGTGCCACAGTACCCGTTATTGGGCGGGATCAGCTTTATTCGCGATCGTGCGATCGTAGCTAAATCATTGCCAACTTGACCTCACAAGTATACTATATCTATACGAATTAGCAAAAATTATTAACATCGCAGCCCCGCAGTCGTGTTTTTGAACTCTGGCAACAAAAAATCTGTATCAGGGTTTACCGCAACTGCCAAGGAAAATGCACGACTGACACACTCTTAGCGCGCCCAAACCCCGTTTCTTCCTAAATGCCTGTCCCCAAACCTCTTATTTATCGTACAAACCGGGTTTATTTAGCCAGCGATCGGATAGAAGCTGGCAGAATAAATGAATATAATTTTCCTGTATTGTTACCTCCCAAGCTTTTTTTTGATAACTTCTGAAGTATACATAAATTTCGTCAATTTTTCACCCTACAGAAAATGCTAGAACAAATAGAACAAGCGCAACAAAGATTCAGCGTCCTCGATCGCGTTCCCATCGGATTGTGCGTGATCGCTCGCGATTTTACCGTGCTGTTTTGGAACCGGACACTAGAGCAGTGGACAAAGCTGCTCAAAAAAGAAATAATCGGAACTAACCTAAAAACTCACTTTCCCCAACTCGAAGAACCTAAATATCAAACTCGCTTAAAACAAGTATTTAATAATGGCTTGCCTACCGTATTTTCTCCCCAACTACACCAGTCCCTGATTTCATCAAATTTACCCAACGGCAAACCGAGAATTCACAACACAAACGTCACTCCCATACCAGCCATCAAAGGAGAAGGTTTTTATGCTTTAATCGCGGTTCAAGATGTTTCCGAAGTAACGCAGCGCATCCAAACCTATCAGCAAGAAATTAAACACCGATTAGTAATAGAAGAAGAACTTAAGCGCGCCACAACTGACGCCGAAGCTGCCAACCGAGCCAAAAGTGAATTTTTGGCAATGATGAGCCACGAAATCCGCACGCCGATGAACGGAGTCATCGGCATGACTGAGCTGTTGCTAGATACGCAACTTTCGCCAAACCAGCGCAATTTTGTGAATACAATTCGTACCAGTGGCGATTCTTTGCTGGCAATTATTAACGACATTCTCGACTTTTCTAAGATAGAAGCAGGCAAGCTGGATTTAGAACAAGAACCGTTTAATCTCAGAAACTGTGTCGAAGAAGCTTTAGATTTAGTCGCGATGAAAGCTGCGGAAAAACAGCTAGACTTAGCTTGCGAATTGGATGCCAGTGTTCCCGCCTTCCTGTACGGAGATGTCACCAGACTTCGCCAAATATTGATAAATTTGCTCGGCAATGCTACCAAATTTACCGAAGCAGGTGAAGTGGTAGTTAAAGTAACAGCAAAACCCATTGCTGATACTGCTGTAGAAGTTACGCAAACTAACTCAATTTCTCAGGTAAACATTAGGCTCGATAGCGAAGAATCCAGTCAAAAACCTGCTTTAAATTCTTCTGTATCAGATTCGGATGCTGCCGATTCTAAATATCTAGAACCATCAGAAATTAGTAACTACGAAATTCAATTTATTGTGAGGGATACAGGCATCGGAATTTCGCCCGATCGCAAAAATATACTATTTAGAGCCTTCAGTCAAGTTGACAGTTCCACAACTCGCAAATATGGCGGTACTGGCTTGGGCTTAGCCATCAGCAAACGCCTCAGCGAAATCATGGGCGGCACTATGTGGGTAGAAAGCGAAATCGGCAAAGGTTCTAAATTTTCTTTTAGCATCAAAGCTCAGCCAGCACCGGCTAATGAAGAAATATTAAACCTGAATTTACCCCAGCCTCAACTAGCAGGTTTGCGACTGCTGCTAGTTGACGACAATCCCACAAACCGCAAAATTCTTACCCTGCAAGCTATGTCTTGGGGAATGGTTGTCCGCGCAGCAAAATCTGGCGCGCAAGCGCTGAAAGTGCTGCAATATGAAACTATGTTTGACATAGCGATTCTAGACTTTCATATGCCAGAAATGGACGGCATTACTTTAGCTGAAAAAATTCGAGAATTTCCTCAAGGTAAAAATTTACCTTTAATGATTTTGAGTTCTGGGGGGAGGCCATCTCGCCGCGAAGTTCAAGGGCGAGTTGAATTCGCAGCTTTTGTATACAAACCAATTAAGCAAGCACAGCTCCATGAAGTTTTGCTTCGCATCTTGGGCGGGGAATGCAGCACAATTCAACCGTGTTTTTCGCAGCCTCAATTTAATTCACAATTAGCCGAAACACTGCCTTTGAAAATGCTGTTGGTAGACGATGTAGAACTCAATCAAATGGTAGCAGGGCAGATGTTGCAGAAGTTAGGTTACAGTGCAGATTTTGCCAGCAGCGGACAAGCAGCTTTGGATGCTTTGGAGCGTTCGGAATACGATATTGTGTTTATGGATATGCAGATGCCAGAAATGGACGGTTTGGAAACTACTCGCCTGATCCGCCAGCGATTTTCGGGAAATTTAATATTAGAAAATTCTGCTCCAGAATCTGGATTTTCTGCAACAGACGAGCCATCTCCCAATCCAAAATCGACTTCTCCTTGGATTGTGGCGATGACGGCTAATGCGATGCAGGGCGATCGCGAACTTTGTTTAGATGCTGGCATGAATGATTATATCAGTAAGCCGGTGCGAGTCCAGGCCATAGTTCAGGCGATCGCGCAGTACGATCGACAAACCGGGCGATCCAAATCCTATTCAGAGCTTAACAATTGGCAGACTCAGCCGACAGACTGTACTTCCCAAGCTCAGCCTGGAAACGAAATGAAAAATGTTGCACCCGCAGTTGATGAAACTGCGTTGGAAGAGTTAAAGCATTTAATCGCCCGCGCAGGTGTTTTGATTTCACAAATTGAAGCTGGAAGTCAATCGGGAGTGGCAAATTTTCCTCCTAATTCTGGGGAAATTGTAGCGGGTACTAATAACATTAAATTTCCGACTTTACCTGCTGTGACATATCCCAAATTAGAGGCAGAAAACTCCCAAAATTTACCGCCAGCCACACCGCAAAATTTTCTACCCGAAACAGCAAAATTGGAAATAGAATTGCCGCCTCTTGACAGTCAAACTTTTGAAGAATTGACGGAGTTACTGGGAGAAGAAGCTGAAGAATTTTGGATCGAGCTAGTAGAGAAATTTTTGGAAGTTGCACCGCCAAAATTGCAGGAACTCGCCGATGCTGTCAATCAATTGAATGCTCCCGCAATTAAAGCCTCGGCTCACGCTCTTAGAGGTGCTTGTACGACAGTCGGAGCCATGCCTTTGTTTCAATTGTGCGCGCAGCTCGAAGAGATGGCCCGGAAGAAAACTCTCTCAGGTAGCGAGGTTCTGATGTGCAAAATTGCAGCCGAATATCAGCGGGTAAAAGCGGCTTTGCCATCTAGTTGATTGATATATAGCGGTTTTCAGAAAGATGAGGTATGTTGTTGGGATGCGAGCCCTCTTAGTTTAATGGTTATACAAGCTGTCAGTCATACCTCACTTTTTTGAGAAAGGCTATAGCAGAAGGAAGTTCGGCAACGGATTTATTTGTAGCATCTCAATGAGTCAATCGTGGACGCAAGTATCACAATACTTAAAGGTTTTTTAGGTACGTTGTTGCGCTTGAGCGCTCAAGCGCAACAACGTACCTTTTTTAAAGTGCCACTTGTCTCCAGGAGTGTGAGCGTAAAAAGCAAAAATGATTGACAAAAGCAACCCGATATGATGTGTCGGTGGCGCGGGACGATCGATCGCCCGTTTTCCGCAAAATCTTCAACATTTAGGCCATTTAGCCAATTGCGAAAATTTAAAATTTCTGACATATAGCCTTTCTCAAAAAGATGAGGTATGGCTGACAGCTTACATAACCGCTGAAATCAAGAGGGCTGAAGCCCAACAACGTACCTCATCTTTGTGAAAACCGCTATAATCTGATAGAATTCTCAACACGATCTCAATAGCAACGTGACGGCTCAATTGCTAACTTTTCAGATACTGTAACAAATTACCAGTATAAAAAGTTACAAATCATCCGTTCAGTTGCTGAGTTAAATGCTCAATACTCTATTGAGTAGGAGATTATAAAGTTGTTAAAAATAATCAGAGTGCGATCGATCTACAGTAAACTCATCCATTTCAACGCAGAAATTCAATCTGCTTCTGAGTGAGAACTGGATGCTATTTTCACAATAATTATGATTAGTGCTGACTTTAGAATAAACTCGCAAACGACGCCTCAAATTCTGATCGTCGATGACGAAGCAACCCAGCAGCTATTTACCCGCCGGATCATGGAAAAAGAAGGGTACCGGGTAATTGAGGCATCAAACGGACAAGAATGTTTGGACATTTGTCAAGAAACTCTCCCAGATATTGTCCTATTGGATGCGATGATGCCTGTAATGGACGGTTTTACTTGCTGCGCTCAACTCCAGGCTAATCCCCAAACGCAAAAAATTCCGGTGCTGATGATTACAGCACTAGATGACAAAAAATCTGTCAATCAAGCTTTTGAAGTAGGAGCAACAGATTATGTGACGAAGCCGATTCACTGGCCAGTGCTGATTCAGCGAGTGCGGCGCTTGATTCAACAGTCTCAACTTTACCGGCAGTTGATGGAAAGCCAAGAGAAAACTCAAAAATTATTACTGAATATTTTACCAGAGTCGATCGCACTCCGGCTCCAAGATGAATCAACCCCAGACTTGGTAATTGCCGATCACTTCCCCAATGTCAGCGTCTTATTTGCTGATATGGTAGGCTTTACCAAGCTTGCCTCAGAAATGCCTCCTATTGAATTAATTGTCAAACTCAATTCTATTTTCTCAGAATTTGACCAGCTAACTCAGGAATACGGGTTAGAAAAAATTAAGACTATTGGGGATGGCTATATGGTAGCATCTGGATTGCCCATCCTCCGGGACGATCATGCTGACGCGATCGTGCAAATGGCCCTAGCCATGCAGCAAGCTATGACGCGGCTAAACACACAAACAAAAGAATTTCACAGCCTGCGAATTGGCATTCACTCCGGGCCTGTGGTTGCAGGGGTCATCGGAACTAAAAAGTTTAGTTACGACCTTTGGGGCGACACGGTAAACACGGCAAGCCGCATGGAACAATATAGTTTTCCCGGCTGCATTCAAGTGACAGAAGACACTTACAAGCAGTTGTCCAAAAAACATTTGTTTGCAGAAAGAGGAATGATTGATGTTAAAGGCAAAGGTAAGATGAAAACTTACCTCTTAGATTGTTCAGAAAATCTCAACAGATGTACTGCATAATATCAATTCCGGTATTACCGTCAGGTGATTGTTGACGGTTGTCAGTTGACGGTTGTCAGTTGACGGTTGACGGTTGACTGCAAGCCCGATGCCCGATGCCCGATGCCCAATAATTAAAGTTAAGGAGCGCGCCAAAATGGGTTTAGTTTTAATTGTAGATGACGCAGCATTCTCTCGGCGGATGATTCGCAAAGCTGTCGAAGAAGCCGGACATCAAGTGATAGAAGCAGCCAACGGACAAGAAGGCTTAGATATGGCTGCATCCAAGTCGCCAGACTGCATGATGACAGATTTGTTAATGCCAGAAATGGACGGTTTCGCCTTGCTAAAAGCCCTGCGCGAAAAAGGCTCTAAAATTCCAGTCATCGTACTTTCAGCAGATATTCAAGACAGCGCTAGGCAGAAGTGCGAAGAATTGGGAGCATTTATGATGCTGAAAAAGCCCCCAAAAGGTCCAGAGATTCAGGCTGCAATCCAAAAAGCTCTGGATAGCAAATAGGAGATATCAGAGTGGAGCTAACAGCAGATGAAATAGATGCTTTGAAGGAGCTAATCAATATTGGCGTGGGAAGTGCCGCTGGAATGTTGAATGAAATGATTCAATTTCCGATCCAGTTGCAGATTCCAGATATTGACCTTGTATCCGCGAATGAGCTGCGAAGCGAATTAAAAAAACGCTTCGGGATAGAGCCTCTTTCCACGGTGCAGCTAGGCTTTAACGGCTCATTTAGCGGCAGCGCCCAGCTACTTTTTCCTACCGAAAGTGCAGTGAATTTAGTTTCTGTTCTCACTGGTGAAGAAAAAGGAAGTCCTGACCTTGATTCTCTCAAAATTAGTACCCTCAGTGAGGTGGGGAATATGATCATTAACGGTGTCATGGGCTCTATTGGCAACGTTCTAGACCAACCGTTAGACTATGAGGTTCCCTATTACGCAGAGGAAGAAATTGAGGATTTACTGTTAAAAGAAAAGTCTCTCGATACCGGGAGCGTGCTGTTGGCTCCAGCTCACTTTAGTATTGAAGAACTGCAAATTCAAGGAGACATTTTGCTGTTTTTCGATGTGGGTTCGTTTCAAATGCTGCTGAAGGCGATCGCCGCGGCATCTTAAATACCGCAAATATTCCTCATGCAAACCGGATGTTTTGTGTCCCAGACTGTAAGCACAGAGCGCGTTTCGGGCTGCCAGTACCGAGAATGTGTGACGTAAAGTACGCGCGTGCAAAGCTATCCCGTAGGGAATCGCCCTCCCTGATAAATTGTATAAAACTAAGTAAATCCACCTAATTAAACGTAAAATAGGGAGCGCTAAAAAGCTTGCTGTGTATGTTTTCAGAATTCTCTCGCGACGATAACTAAAACCTACTTCTTTCTTTCTTTCTTTCTTCCTTCTTCCTTCTTCCTTCTTCCTTCTTCCTTCTACTTACCTAAAACATGGATACACAAAATCAATCAACAGCCTCAGAATCTCCCGAAATTGACTCGGATCCCAGCAATTTGGTAGCGACAACAATTGCAGGGACAGCAGAGACTGTCAGCAACCAGTACCAACAGCAACTGATTATCGCTCTGGCAGCAGTCAGAGATGGCGACTTTAGCGTTCGTTTACCCGCCGACAACGGCTTGGGTGAAATTGCCAAAGTTTTCAATGAAATGGTGAGTGTCAATGAAAAATTTGCTGACGAAATAGAGCGAGTCAGCCAAGCAGTTGCCGAAGAAGGCAAAGTACCAAAATCAAGAGAAATTAAAGAATTTAAAGGTTCTTGGGTTAGCAGTATTGACGCGGTAAATGCAACGCTAAACAGCTTAGTGGCGCCGACAATAGATATAGCGCGAGTGCTGCACGCTGTAGCTAAAGGCGATTTGTCCGAAAAATTTAGCTTAGAGTTTGAAGGCAAACCAATCAAAGGATTGTTCCGCCGCATTGGGACTACTCTCAACAAAATGGTAGACCAATTAAATAGTTTTGCTTTAGAAGTAACTCGCGTCGCCCGCGAAGTTGGTAGCGAGGGCAAATTGGGAACCCAAGCAGAGGTAGAAGGGCTATCGGGTATTTGGCAAGAACTGACGGCAAGTGTTAACTTGATGGCGGCAAATCTGACTCATCAAGTACGAAATATTACTAAGGTTGCAACGGCAATTAGCGTCGGCGATTTGAACGAAAAAATTACCGTTGAAGCCGCAGGGGAAATTTCGCAACTGAAAGATACTCTAAATCAAATGGTTGACAGTCTCAATGATTTTGCCAAAGAGGTGACGCGGGTAGCAAAAGAGGTGGGAACTGAGGGGAAACTTGGGGGTCAAGCACAAGTTCACGGAGTAGCTGGTGTCTGGAAAGATTTAACGCAAAATGTTAATCTAATGGCGAGCAATCTTACCAATCAAGTACGCAATATTGCGGAAGTTACTACGGCGGTAGCTCATGGAGATTTGTCTAAAAAAATTACTGTAGAAGCTGAAGGGGAAATTCTGGATCTGAAGAATACGATTAATGAAATGACTGTTCAGCTTAATGAGTTTGCTTTAGAAGTTACGCGAGTTGCTAGGGAAGTTGGCGTTGAGGGCAAATTGGGAGGTCAAGCAACTGTTGATGGTTTGTCGGGTACTTGGCTGAGTTTGGCTGGTAATGTGAATATTATGGCGGCTAATCTTACGGAGCAAGTTCGGAGTATTGCGGAAGTTTCTACTGCTGTGGCTAAGGGAGATTTGTCGAAGCAAATTACTGTGGAAGTTCAAGGAGAAGTTCTGGAACTGAAAAATACGTTGAATACTATGGTTGACCAGCTTAATACTTTTGCAGATGAAGTAACGGGGCTGGCGAAACAGGTAGTTGCAGGACAGTTGGGAGGGCAGGCGATAGTTCCTGATATCAGCGGGACTTGGAAAGATTTGACGGATAATGTTAATCTGATGGCGGCTAATTTGAACGCTCAGGTGCAGCAAATTTCTCAAGTGGCGATCGCAGTTAGCAGTGCTTCGGAGGAATTGATTAGCGAAAGCCAAAATATGGGGGCGGCGGCTGAAGAAACTTCGGCTCAAGCAGGGACGGTATCTGCGGCGGCGGATTTAGTTAATAGCAATACTCAATCGGTGGCTACCGGCATCGAGGAGATGAATGTGAGTATTAAGGAAATTGCTAAGAATGCTTCGGAAGCTGCGACGGTTGCTAATTCGGCGGTGAGGATGGCGGAAACTACGAATCAAACTATTACTAAACTCGGCGTTAGTAGTGCAGAGATTGGTAATGTTGTCAAGGTGATTACTTCGATCGCCCAACAGACTAATTTGCTGGCTCTGAATGCTACAATCGAGGCGGCTCGGGCTGGAGAAGCGGGCAAGGGTTTTGCGGTGGTGGCGAATGAGGTGAAGGAGTTGGCGAAACAAACGGCGGCGGCGACTGAGGATATCAGCAAGAAGGTGGAGGCTATTCAAGCTGATACTAAAAGTTCCGTGCAGGCGATCGCCCAAATTACTTCTATTATCAACCAAATCAGCGATTTCCAAACGACGATCGCCAGTGCAGTGGAGGAACAAACGGCTACAACTACCGAAATTGCGCGCAATGTCAACCAAGTTGCGATCGGTTCCTCGGAAATTGCCCGCAATATTACCAGCGTCGCCGATGCAGCGGGAAGTACCGCCACCAGTGCTAGCAATACTCAAAATTCTGCGATCGAATTATCGAAAACGGCCGCTCAATTGCAAGGACTTGTCAATCAGTTTAAGTATTGATTTGGATAATAGATAATGGGGAATTGATAATGGGTAATGAGTAATGAGTAATGGGTGAGTTAAGGTGGGCAATGCGCTCCCTAAATAATTAATTCCCAATTCCCAATTCCCAATTCCCAATTCCCAATTCCCAATTCCCAATTCTCAATTCCCTAAAATGAAAACCTACTCAAAACCAATTTCATTAATTCTGATTGGAGGCTTTTCGGATTCAGAAAATCAGACATTGCGCGAAACGTTAAAAGCAGACGAATATGTATTTGCCACAACTACAGATTTATACAATTGTTTAGATATTGCTGAGTGCCACCATCCCAAAGCTGTCATCCTAAATTTTGCAGCCATAGAACACAATTATTTAGCAATTATCCAATTCTTGCAATTATTAGAAATACCCACGATAATTCTCAGCGACGACTTAGCAAGGAATATGATTCAGTATTTGTCGCTGGCAGGAATATTCGCAACTCTCAAAAAAACTAACAATGAATTAGAATTGCGGCACACCGTCGCAACTGCGGCTTATCCAAATAAAGCCGATCCAATTAATTCTCACAGTCAACTGCGGAATTTCAACCTAGCCAAGCTCGAAACCGGAAAACACACAAAATTACAGGATGTTGTCAACAAAGCCATCGGCACAGCAGTTTCTCAGATGAGCGAAATGATTGCGTGTGAGGTAGAATGTGAAATGCCTTCATCTCAAGCGCTGTCCCCGATATTTTTGCAAAAAAACCTAATTGAAACCTTGGGAAAAAACCTAATAGCTGTAGCGCAGCTTGATTTTAACGGCAATTTATCAGGTTCGGCTCAGATGTTGTTTTCCTGCGAGGCTGCTGATGCTCTTGTTTTAGCTCTCAACGGCGGCGGCGATGTAACCAGCGAGGAATTCAAGCAAGATAAGGCTGACATTTTGGGGGAAATTGGCAATTTAGCTATTAGCGGTATTGTCGGCACTTTTAGTAATACCTTAAAATACAATCTCGGTTATGTAGTTCCCCACTATATAGAAGGTTCAGCAGAGGAAATATTTAGCGCTATGAATTTTAATATGCGCTCAACTATTCTACTGTTTATGTCTCATTTTAAAATTATCGATCTTGGCGTAGAAGGCGATTTAATTCTGTTTTTTCAAGCTCGCTTACTGCTCGATCTGTTATTTCGAGTTTAACGATCCATGTCGAAAATTAAGATTTTAGTTGTTGATGATTCTGTAGTGGTGCGCCGATTGTTAAGTAACGTACTCGACGGCGATGCAGCGCTGGAAGTTGTGGGGACTGCCCCTAACGGTAGAATTGCGTTAGCCAAGATTTCTCAGGTAAATCCAGATTTGATTGTGCTGGATGTGGAAATGCCGGACATGGATGGTTTGGAAACGCTAGCGGCAATCCGAAAAATTGACAAAAATATTCCTGTAATTATGTTTAGCGCGCTCACAGAGTTGGGCGCTGTTGCTACTTTAAATGCTCTGGCGCTGGGTGCTACGGATTACGTGACTAAGCCTCATAATATGAAGAGCAAGGAAGCGGCGCTAGAACACATCCGCGAGCAATTGATTCCGAAAATTAAGGTTTTTTGCAATGGTGGCAAGATGCCAAAAGTGGGGAATATTCAAGTACCTAAGACTCACAATAATCCCACACCATTGCCAGTTAAATCGGGTTTGATTTCGTCGAATTCAGCGGTAAATTTTAAATCTAAAATCGAAATTGTAGCGATTGGGGTTTCGACGGGCGGGCCAAATGCTTTGGAAACGATTTTGCAGGATTTGCCGGCTAATTTTCCTGTACCAATTGTGATTGTGCAGCATATGCCGCCGGTTTTTACGAAGCGTTTAGCCGATCGCCTGACCGAAAAGTGCAAAATTAGAGTGGAGGAGGCTGTGACGGGAGGTATTGTTGAGCCAGGAGTTGCTTGGATAGCGCCCGGTGATTACCATCTGGTTTTGGAAAAACAGGGTTTTGGGGCGCGTATTCGCACGCATCAAGAGGCGCGGGAAAATTCTTGTCGCCCTGCGGTTGATGTGCTGTTTCGATCGACTGCTAAGATTTACGGTGCTGGTGTTTTAGGTGTGGTGCTGACTGGAATGGGGCACGATGGGCTGCTGGGCTGTCAGAATATCCGGGAAGCTGGGGGTAGGATTATCGTTCAAGATGAGGCTAGCAGCGTTGTCTGGGGGATGCCGGGAAGTGTGGTTAATTCTGGTTTTGCCGATCGAGTGGTATCCTTACAAGACATGGCACGCGAAATTATCGATCGAGTAATGAGTCAGTAGTCAGTTGGCAGTTGGCAGTTGGCAGTTGGCAGTTGGCAGTAGTCATTAGTCAGCAGTCAGCAGTTAGTAGTCAGCAGTTAGTAGTCATTAGTCATTAGTTATTAGTTATTAGTTATTAGTCATTTGTTAGTTGCTACAAATTCTCTTCGGATCGATGCCCGATGCCCAATTCCCGATGCCCAATTCCCAATTCCCAATTCCCAATTCCCAATGTCTCGACCAACATTATATATTGCCATCACCAATCATGGATTCGGCCACGCTGTCCGAGTTTCCTCCGTAGCTGCAAAAATCCAAGAATTAAACCCAGATATCTTACTAATTATCACCACAACCGCACCTCGCTGGCTGCTAGAATCTTATTTTCCTGGTGATTTTATCCTCCGTCCCCGCGCTTTTGATGTCGGAGTTGTGCAGGCTGATAGCTTGCATATGGATAAAGAGGCGACTCTAGAAAAATTGCGGGAAATTCGGGAAAAGCAAAATTCGCTAATTGCAGGCGAAGTGAATTTTCTGAAGCAAAATCGCGTGGGTTTGGTGCTGGCAGATATTCCTCCTTTAGCAACGCGAATGGCCGCTGCGGCTGGGGTTCCTTGCTGGATGATGAGCAATTTTGGGTGGGACTTTATCTATCGAGATTGGGGCGGGGAATTTGACGAAATGGCGGATTGGATTGGTGAATGCTTCGGAAAGTGCGATCGGCTTTTTCGTCTTCCTTTGCACGAACCGATGCCCGCTTTTCCTAATATTGAAGATGTCGGCTTGACTGGCGGCAATCCTCGCTACAGTAACGATCAAATTCGGGAAGTATTTGGAATTGAATCACCGATGGAAAAAACTGTGTTGCTGACTTTTGGCGGACTGGGTTTAGAGGCAATTCCTTATCACAATTTACAGCAATTTAGCGATTGGCAATTTATTACCTTTGATGCGGGAGCTCCCGATTTGCCGAATTTGATTAGAGTCAAACATCAGCAGTTTGCAGAATCTTTCCCAATTTTACCGCGCCCGGTCGATATGATGCCTGTCTGCGGCCGCATGGTTTCTAAACCGGGATACAGCACTTTTTCCGAAGCTTTGCGGATGGAAATACCTGTTGTTTCTATCATGAGAGATGGTTTTGCCGAAGCTGCTGTGTTGTTGGAGTGGCTAGAAAAGTATGCGGCGCATCAAATTGTGACGGCGGCGGAGTTTTTTGAGGGGGATTGGGGGTTTTTGCACAAGCCGCTGCACCCGCCCCGTTTGTCGGATAAGTTGGATAAGCACGGTACGGAGGCGATCGCCCAAGCTGTGGTAGATTATTTTAAAGAGAGCGATTAGGATGACGGTGATTGAAGAGTTTTGCAAACAATCTCATCCAAAATCTAAAATCCCACATCCCAAATCTCAAATCGAATGACGGCGATTGAAATCGCGCCTATACAAACAATGTCGGCCTCCGCCGACTGAAGAGTTTTGCAAACAGTCTCATTGAATGTTTAAAATATTAGATGGTTCGATCGTTCGGACTTGAGTCCTCTCTTTTTTGAGGACTGAAGTCCGAACGATCGAACCTTATAATGGTTATTTTACCGGATCAGATATGCTTCATCACCAGGAAATACTCAAAATTAAAACTACAGGCAAGTCTCTGTACAATATCAGTCTTAAGATAGAAGATGTCGTAGCAAATTCAGGTATTAAAACGGGACTTTGTAGCTTATTTTTGCGCCACACTTCTGCTAGCTTGGTAATTCAAGAAAATGCTGACCCGGATGTACTGACGGATTTGGCTAATTTTTTAGCTAAACTGGTACCGGAGGGCGCAACCTACATTCACGATGCGGAAGGCCCAGATGATATGCCGGCGCACATTCGCACTGCACTGACTCATACTTCCGAACAAATCCCGATCGCACGCGGTAGATTATTGTTAGGAACTTGGCAGGGTATCTACCTTTGGGAACACCGCCAGCGGGGCCACATTCGAGAATTGGTTGTTCACATCAGCGGCGTTTGATTGGATGGGCATGGGGCATGGGGCATGGGGCATGGGGCATGGGGCATGGGGCATTGGTAATTGGTAATTGGTAATTGGTAGCCCCTTACAAATAACTAATAACTAATGATTAATGACTAATGACTAATGACTCCTGACTTTATTTATTAGAAAGTTCAATCGGAATTTGCACTTCACTGATTTTCAGTGATTCCGCTGTCATGGGCGAATTGTAAAAAAAGCGGCGCGGCGGCCCGACTATTTCGTATTCGGGATGTTGTTGAAGCCAGTCTTTGAGTTGGGAGAGGTTATTTTCGTAGCTTTCCCAAGTGTAGGCGCCGCCCACGCCGATACTGACAACAGTCATCGGTGAAGTATCGGTGACTTCCACAGCAGAGTTAACGCTGCTGGGGGCGATATTTGGTGCGGGATACAAGAATGAAACTTGTGCAACAGGAATTGCATCGATTTGCTCGGAAGTTGCAGTGTAGCGCGCTTCTACTGGCGTTGTCATCGCAATTTGGTTGTTGCTGATGTGTTGAAATAAGGGATTGAAAGCAATTCCAGTTGCTTGTCGCAAATCGCCCGCGTGGGTGTAGGTGACAGCGCGGTACTGAGGATATTGCTTAACTTCTATGACGCCAATATTTGCGGGCTCGGGAAATCCACTTGGTAATACCATTTTTGATGTTTGATTTGAGGTTTTACACTAAACAATGAGGAAAGACTTACTCAGCAAGGGTTTTAAACTTGCGGGCAGTTGCATTGTTTTTGGCAACTGTTATAAATAGGTTGAGATTGTTTGCAGACGATCGCTCTAGTGGCACAATCAGTTTAGCAGTTATTCAGGGTGCTGCTAACTGTCGATCGCCTACAATTAAGTTTAGAGATTTATTAACTAACCTCGTAATAATACGGACGGCGCTAAGTAAGCAGAGAAACATTAATCTAGTTGTCCTTGGAAAATGACGGTTTTTCAGGGGCGTCTGCTATTTTTGTCGGAAAATATTCCGCTGTGAAGTCGATCGAGCTGTGCGTTCTCAGCTATTCTCACACCGATCGGGTTCAACTACAGGGTCAATTATATCGCTTTCAGGGAATGACATATGAACAAGATTCTAGTGATTGAGGACGATAGAGTAATTCGCGAGAATATTCTCAAACTCCTCAAAGCTGAAGGTTTCGACGTGACGGGTGCAGAAAATGGAGCCCTAGGCTTAAATGCGGCGGTGTCAAATCTTCCTGACGTGATTCTTTGCGATGTAATGATGCCGCAACTTGACGGCTACGGGGTGCTGGCGGCATTGCGATCGCATCCTGTTACTGCTACAGTACCTTTTGTGTTTCTGACTGGTAAAGCCGAGCGTTCTGAAATGCGCCAAGGCATGGAATTGGGAGCTGATGATTACCTGACTAAGCCTTTTACGAAAGCTGAACTTGTGGGCGCCGTATCGAGCCGCTTGAAAAAACAAGCAGCTTTGGCCAAACAGCAGAGTAATTTGCGATCGCAAAGCAACGAATTGCTGCAAGAAGCCGCAGATAAATTAGAGCAGATAAAAACCAATCTGTGTGCAGCCCTGGAACGAGAAGAATTCCAAGTTTACTATCAACCGCAGATCGATGTTCAGACTGGTCAAATTATGAGCGCCGAAGCTTTAGTGCGCTGGCTGCATCCAGAAAAAGGGCTGATTTCGCCCGCCGAATTTATCCCAGATGCTGAAGCAACTGGTTTCATTGTACAATTAGGCGAGTGGGTTTTGCAAACAGCTTGCAGGCAAATGCAACTTTGGCAAAATGCTGGTTTTTCGTTGCAGCAAGTAGCGGTAAATCTATCCCCGCGCCAATTTAACCAACCGGAACTCAGCAGCAGAGTTGCCGAAATTTTAGCAGAAATTGGTTTAGCACCGAGCAGTTTGGAATTAGAACTCACCGAAAGTATGATGGTGCAGGATGCCGAAAGTGCGATCGCCACTTTGCAACAATTAAAAGATTTAGGAGTTTCTATATCTATTGACGATTTCGGCACAGGCTATTCTTCCTTAAGCTATCTGACACAATACCCCTTCGATGTTTTAAAAATTGACCGCTGTTTTATCAGCAACATTACCGATGGTTGCACAAATGCAGCGATTGTGAAAGCGATTATTGAAATGGCGCACAGTCTCTGTCTTGAAGTAATTGCCGAAGGAGTTGAAACGGAAGCAGAAAGAGATTTTCTCTGGCGCTACGAGTGCGATGCTATGCAAGGATATTTGTTCAGCCCTCCCGTGCCGGCCGCAGATTTTGAGGAGTTGCTAGTAGAGGGGAAATAAGTTTTACTGCATCTATGCCTTTCCCAAAAAGATGAGGTACTCATGGGCATAGGGCATAGGGCATAGGGCATAGGGCATAGGGCATACCTCACTATGCTTGAGAACCGCTATACAATTTAAATGCAGTACAGCTTACTTATCGGCTACTGCCGCTCTTTCTGTCTCGATAAATATCAATAAAATATTTGTAATTTCCTTTCTATCAAGACAGGTAATATACGAGGTTTGGGTAATAAATATTTATGATAATTTTAATAAAATTTTATGGCTGCACCTGATATAAATAGACTTAAAATGCTAACATAAAATCTCTGCTTTAGCGCCTACAAGTTCCTCCTGAGATCGAATCCGATTGCATCGTCCTGTATTAATCTCTATCTTCCCTCTCTGTGCCCTCTGTGTTCTCTGTGGTTAAATCATTCCGATACAACCGGAAAAGAAGCTAAAAAAAACAAATATTGCTCCAGGTTGCCAGCCAAAATTAAGAGTTCGATCTATGCTGTCACGATTTAAATCGCCAAAAGCAGATACGCAAAAAACCAAGCGACACAATCCCTCGCGGGTGCGCGATCATTTAGCAAACGAGCGCACTTATTTAGCGTGGATGCGAACAGCGATCGCTCTGATGGGTTTTGGCGTCGTTATCGTCCGCCTGCGTGCCTTCCACCCGCCTCTTTTGCCGACTCCCGGTAACGGCTGGAAGTTGGGTTTGTTGTTTTCTGTGGTGGGTTTACTGACAGTGCTAATGTCCACTAAGCATTACTTTGCTGTGCGTCACGATATCGATTACGATACTTACGAGCCTACGGACAGGTGGGTGCTGCTGTTTAGTTTGGCGATCGTACTTTTGGGTATGGGAGTAATTTATTTTATCTTCTCAGTTCCCGGTACCGCAGCTAGTTTCATGAGTCCAGAATAATCCGAATGTTTCCTAAATATATCCAAAAATATATAGCCTTTCTCAAAAAGATGAGGTATAACTGGCAGATCGTATAACCGCTTAGACTAAGAGGGCTAAAGCCCAACAACGTACCTCATATGAGAGCTAGATCCGCTATATCTAAAAGTGCGATCGCCCCAGATACTTCCTTCAAACCGATGACAGTAGACGAGGAAAAACTCAAGCAGGAAAATCTGTCAAAGGCGATCGATCGCTCTGCAAACGAACGCACCTTTCTCTCGTGGATGCGAAGTGCGATCGCCCTCATGGGTTTTGGCGTCCTGATCGTGCGGTTTCGCGTCGTGCAAATCCCCATACAGCACCGTCACGGCACGGGTTGGAAGTTGGGTTTAGTCTTCTCTCTGGTGGGTTTAGCAACCGTGTTAATCTCAACTAGAAAATACTTTATCGTCGGCCACCAAATTGACGAGAATACCTACGAACCGTCAGATGGGTTGATATTTCTCTTCAGTTTAGCTGTTGGGTTGTTGGGGATGGGAGTAATTTTTTTTATTTTTGCAGCCGCCGTAAGTTCGCGCAGTTTTGTTATCCCCAATTGATTGCACAAAGCATTGATATCATTTCTAGTAAATCATCCGTCACAAAAAAGGTTCGTAGTGAGGACTTTAGTCCTCTGATTTATGCGGACTAAAGTCCTCACTACAAACCATATCAAAAAGGTTCGCAGTCAGGACTTTAGTCCTTCTTCCTGAGGACTGCGCTGAAAAGTTGCCAGATGTGGGAGTATCAGCAATATTTGAGATATAGCGGTTCTCACAAAGATTCGCGGACGTTGTTGGGAAGAGAGCCCTTTTAGTTTAAGCGGTTATCGAGCTGTCAGTTATACCTCATCTTTTTGAGAAAGGCTATATGGCACTATTCTCAATAAGCTATTGAATAGCGGGCGGGACAGCCCACAATCAAATTAATTCTTTGTGGAACAGGCAAAACGGCTGTTGTTGAGAATGGTGCCATATCTCCAAAAAATCGGACTCGACGGTTGAAACCGCCTCAGAGTCAAACTCTCGTCTAGGGCAAGCCGGCTAAAGAACAAACAGCGTTTTTGGGCCAGATGATGTGCGGCCAGGGCGACATAGAAGATTTCAGCTACGAATCGATCTATCTGAAGTGCGATCGCCCGCAATTTATATGACAATAGTTAGTTCAGAAGCCTACAGGCCTCAGCTTTGACAAACTATCAGAATAGTAAATTCTAACAAAAACAGCACTATGGGAAAACCAACAGGCTTTATCGAATTCTTGCGCGAATTGCCCTCAGAACTCTCACCAGTCGAGAGAGTCCACAACTGGGACGAATTTCACCTCCCGATGGAGGAAGACAAACTCCGCACCCAAGGCGCGCGCTGCATGGACTGCGGCATCCCATTTTGCCACACCGGCAACCTGATTAGCGGCATGGCCAGCGGCTGCCCCATCAACAACCTCATCCCCGAATGGAACGACTTAGTATATCGGGGACTGTGGAAAGAAGCCCTAGACAGACTCCACAAAACCAACAACTTCCCCGAATTCACCGGCAGAGTCTGTCCCGCCCCCTGCGAAGGTGCTTGCGTGCTCGGCATCAACAACCCGCCTGTCACGATTAAAAATATCGAAGCGTCGATTATCGACAAAGGCTGGGATGAAGGCTGGATTACCGCCGAACCGCCAGCTAAACGCACCGGCAAAAAAATCGCTGTTATCGGTTCCGGGCCCGCCGGTTTGTCCGCTGCGGCGCAATTGAACAAAGCCGGTCATTTGGTAACTGTATACGAAAGAGCCGATCGACCAGGCGGCCTGCTAATGTATGGCATCCCCAACATGAAGCTAGACAAAGAACAAGTCGTAATGCGCCGCCTGAAAGTCCTCGAAGACGAAGGCGTAACCTTCATTTGCAACACCGAAGTCGGCAAAGACTTACCAGCCGAACAACTATTAAAAGAATACGACTCAGTTGTTCTCTGTACTGGCGCGACAAAACCCCGCGACTTGGGAATTGAAGGCCGCGAATTAAAAAACATCCACTTTGCAATGGACTTCCTCACCGCCAACACCAAATCGGTTTTAGACAAAACCACCAGCGATAACTTCATCTCCGCCGAAGGCAAAGATGTCGTAATTATCGGCGGTGGCGACACCGGCACCGACTGCGTGGGCACCTCCATACGGCACGGCTGCAACAGCCTGGTACAGCTAGAAATCCTGCCCAAACCGCCCTCGGAACGCGCCGCCAACAACCCCTGGCCCGAATGGCCGAAAGTCTATCGTCTCGACTACGGCCAAGAAGAAGCAGCAGCCAAATTCGGGGACGACCCCCGCGGCTATCTCACCACTTCTACCAAGTTCGAGGGCGACGAAAACGGCAACGTCAAAGCCGTGCACACCGTTGAAGTGGAGTGGACAAAAAACGAAAAAGGACAGTTCATTCCCAAACACATTCCGGGCACTGAAAAAGTGTTGCCGGCCCAGCTTGTCTTGCTAGCAATGGGCTTCCTCGGCCCGGAACAGCCGCTGCTGGATGCGATGGGATTGGAACGCGACGCGCGCAGCAACGTGAAAGCCGAGCACGAAAAATATACAACCAGTATTCCGGGTGTTTTTGCGGCGGGAGACTGTCGTCGGGGACAAAGTTTGGTGGTTTGGGCGATTAACGAAGGGCGGGGCGTGGCCCGCGAGTGCGACCTTTATTTGATGGGTGAAACCGATTTGCCTTAGTTGAGTGGGGTCGATAATCTACTGTTTCACTATTAGGCGCGCAGATCCCCCCTAGCCCCCCTTAAGAAGGGGGGGACTGGAGTGTTCAAAGTCCCCCTTTTTAAGGGGGATTTA
This sequence comes from Microcoleus sp. CAWBG58, assembly GCF_020883045.1. NCBI lineage: Bacteria > Bacillati > Cyanobacteriota > Cyanophyceae > Oscillatoriales > Microcoleaceae > Microcoleus > Microcoleus sp. CAWBG58. The sequence goes on from NZ_JAHRFA010000057.1 coordinate 23,862, forward strand.
GGGGGATCTGGTCTCTGCATTAAACGAGAAATACCCAGGAAGTAGGGTGTGTCGCCACGAATAATTCTCGATATTTACCAAGATTCAACGAGCGACGCACCACCACCATCATCAAGGGGGTAAAAGTAGAAAGTAGGGTGTGTCGCCACGAATAATTCTCGATATT
>NZ_JAHRFA010000057.1:24127-47891 GCF_020883045.1 Microcoleus sp. CAWBG58
AGCGACGCACCACCACCATCATCAAGGGGGTAAAAGTAGAAAGTAGGGTGTGTCGCCACGAATAATTCTCGATATTTACCAAGATTCAACGAGCGACGCACCACCACCATCATCAAGGGGGTAAAAGCCCGGATTTAGTATTAGATAATCCTAGCTACAATGTTCTTAGTTAAGTTTGTTTACTCAAATATTGTCGCTGTAGTTCGTTCATTCCTTGTCCGGAGCGAGGAACGAAGCAATCCCAGCGCTGATTCTTTGTCATTGCTAGGAACGAAGCAATCTCTATAGAATGTGTAATTCCTGAGAGAATTTAGCAATCCTGTTGATATTGAAGCGCTAAATCTTCGATGAGTTCCACCATGGCACGAACCATAGGCATTTTAGTGAGAATTTCGATCCAATACCATTGTCCGTTGGGATTGAGTTCGATAAAATAAAGCGTGTCGTCCTCGTCGCGAATGATGTCGAATGCACCAAAATTTAAGCCAAACTCGTTAAGCATTTGATAGAGTTTGTTAAGGTAATCCATTGGTAGCTTGTCTGGAACGTGAACGAGTTTATCCGGTTCGGTGACGCGCCAATCTAAGGTCACGTCTGCATCGTTGGTATGTTCGGCATCAATGCGGCAAACAAAACTTTGCTTTCCGATTAATGTAACACGATATTCTGCCTTCTTCTGAATTCGTTTTTGAATGAAAACTGGTGCCAATCGAATGCTTTCTCGAAATGCTTCAAGTGTTTCGACATCAATGGGGCGAGTATAGCAAGCATACTGCTTTTCATCATGTACAAATCCAGAGTAACGCATCGGTTTGACAATGCACTTTCCGTGTTGTGTCACAAAGTTGCAAGCCGCTTCGTATGAATTGGTGACGAGTGTTGGAGGGATGGTAATTCCCAGTTTTTGAGCAATGGGGATTTGGTTGATGCGATGGGATGGTAATCTAATTTTGTAGTAGTTATTGACCCACCTCGCTTTGGGATATAAGCCAGACAGAGAGTACATTAAAGATTCTGTTTCTTCTTGACAATACTTGATTGCCCAAGCATCATCAACTTCTGGAAACACTTGATAATCTTGTGGTTTGCGCCACCAAATCACGCCAATATCTTGAACTTCTTTCAAGGAGTCTTCAAAAGACAAAAAACTTTGACTGGGATTGCCAGAAGCTTGCCAGGAGTAAGCATATTTGCTTGTTTTAATAAAACTTTCTGAATTCAATCGAATTGCTCGAATATTTGATTTTTGCAATTCGTTGATAACGACATCTGCATGAATGTCTGTCTCGGAAGTCACGATTAAAAGGTCAGTCATACTATTTTATATTTTAGATTTGAGATGGGAAATGATGGATTATGTATGGGTTTCGAGCTTGTATGCGGTTGGATTTTTTTTGAAACTGGTAAGTAAGTTGGCGTAAATATTTATCGTTTGCCTCGCATAGGAGACAGGAGTCAGGAGTCAGGAGGGAAGAGGGTTTGAGTGCGATTTATATTTGGTTACACAGTGCTTTTTATTTGCGCCTTTCTACTTATCGCAATCAAACTAATTGAAATAATGTTGACAGTGAAAGACCTGTCATGCAAAAATTCATACAGGTCTTTCAAGAACATAAAGGGCGATCGAATTATTTGTTAGTAATTCAAAATTCTAGTCGTCCTCTTGCTGGTCGTCATCACTAGGTTCAAACTGAAAAATACTGGAGCCAGCACGAGTAGACCAGGAGCCGCTCATGGAGGTGATGTTAGAAGTCTGGGTGCTGGGATCGTAGCTAGCTTGCTCTTGGGAGATGCTGTACTTGGGCGAGATGCTCAGGTGCATCATCAAAGGATTTGCTTTTTTGTCGAGAGCGAGTTGGGTAGTCGTCATAAGTTAGTTTCTTTGAGCGATGATTTGATATTCACAATGCTACAGCTTGCCAATTAATTTGTATAGTCGAAAAAGGTCGGATAAAGTCGTATAATATAAAAAGTTTTGATAAAGCTTTAATCGTTTTTGTATTCAAGGCGAAAATAGTCGGATCTAGACGGTTTTAGTTCGATCGCTCGGATATTGTGAGGAGGCGCGGGTGAACGTTAAGGAAGCACTGGCTTTTGCAGATGAAGTGGTCTTTGCGAAAACTGGCAAGCATTTGGATGATATGCAAGTTGGCGTGATTGAGGGCGTTTTGAAGCGGCAAAAGTACGGCGATATTGCCCGATCGCTCAATTGTACTGAGGGTTATGCTAAAGATGTGGGCTACGAGCTCTGGGAGTTGTTCTCTGATGTTTTTGGAGAAGAGGTTAATAAATTAAATTTGCGATCGGCACTGATTCGCAAGTCGATGATTAGCAATGTTACAGGTGGCGTCATTAGTGGAAATCATGTCGCTCGCGGTCATGTAATTGGCTCTTTAAATATCTGCACGTCACAGGAAGAGTCGCCTGAGTTTTTGCGGGGAAAGCAGCGGGCAAAAATGGAGGCTATCCAACGTTTGCAAGCAGTAGGTTTGAGCGACGAGCAGATCGCGCAATGCTTGGATATGACGCTAGAAGAGATTCGACAAGTCGATTTGACAGAATAGAAGTAGTCACTACAAACCAATTTTAGTAGTTGTAGGGTGCGTCGCCATTAAAAATCTCTCGCCTTGCATATCGAAAATCTCATAGATCCGCACCGGGTGAAATAGGTATCAGGTGCGTCAGTTTGGAGATGATCGATTATTTACACAATCGTCGAAGCTGACGCACCCTACGATTCTAATTCATCTTAAATGCCCCAGGCGATAAATGAAATAACTCAGCTAATTTCTGAATTTGACTCACCGTCAGTTCCCTGTTACCATTCAAAACCTCAGCCACCAGAGACTCAGTAGAAAAAATATCAACCAAGAAGACCGGGCGGTTGAAACCGCGTCTATACAGACAAAACCCGCATTGCCAAGGGTTGAAGACCCGGCCGTTTAAATTACGTTGTTTTTTGGGTAGAAGACCGGGCGGTTGAAACCGCGTCTATACAGACAAAACCCGCATTGCCAAGGGTTGAAGACCCGGCCGTTTAAATTACGTTGTTTTCTTCAGTCCACGGAGGTGGACATTGTTTGTGTAGACGCGGTTTCAACCGCCGTCTTATTGGGGATTCTCGCTTTTCCATCCCCAATTAACCAAAATTCAACGGATCGACATCTATAGTTAAACTAACAGAACGCGGCGCCCGATCGCGCAATCCGACCAAATCCGACAAATCCAGCGACTCATCCACAGGTAATTTCAGCAAAATCTGCCACCGATAGCGGTTCGCCACTCGCATAATCGCCGCCGGGGCTGGCCCCAATAACTCGCAGCCCGGTACAGACAATCGCTGAATGTAATCCTGACAAACAGATGCCAATTGTACCGCTGTCACTGCAACTTCCGCCGCATCTACACTACTTAAACGCAACAAAATCAACCGCCCGGAAGGAGGATAATTTAGCGCCGCCCTTTCTGCTAATTCTGTTTCAACAAAACCCGCATATTCGTGCCGCTTCACTGCTTGAATGACTCGATGTTCGGGAGTGTAAGTTTGCATAATTACCCTACCCGGATCGTCGCCTCTACCCGCACGCCCCGCCACTTGAGTTAAAGTTTGAAATGCCCGTTCGCTGGCTCGATAATCAGATAAGTTGAGCAACCCATCAGCCGACACAACTCCCACCAATGTCACTCCAGCTAAATCTAACCCTTTAGTCAGCATTTGTGTACCAAGTAAAATGTCAGCTTCCCCATTTGCAAATTGAGTTAGCAATCGGCGGTGGTCGCCTTTATTTCTAGTCGTATCGCTATCAAACCGAATCGCCCGCAATTGCGGAAACAATCTCGTTAATTCCTGTTCCACTCGCTGGGTGCCGCTGCCGAAGTTTTTGAAGTAAGGAGAACTGCATTCCGGGCAGTTTTGAGGGTGTCTTTCGGTGTGATTGCAGTAGTGACAGCGCAACATTTCGGCTGTGCCTTCGCCGATGTGGTGATAGGAGAGAGAAACATCGCAATTCGGGCATTCCATCACATAGCCGCAACTCCGACAAGACACAAACGTGCTGTGTCCTCTGCGGTGAATAAATAGGATACCTTGCTGTTGTCTTGCTTGCAATTGTTCCAGGGCATTTTGCAAAGAAGTGCTGAAAATTGAGCGGTTTCCTTGCCGCAATTCTTGGCGCATATCGACTACTTCCACGGGCGGCATCGGGCGGGAATAAATGCGCGTTGGTAATGATAAATAATGGATAGTTGGTAATGAGTCATAATCCAGGCGCGTCCCTACCAACGTCTCTAAAGCTGGCGTTGCGGAACCTAGAATTAACGGACAATTTTCTAATTCGGCGCGCCATTTGGCAACGGTGCGGGCGTGGTAGCAGGGCGCTGGTTGGTCTTGTTTGAAGCTGCTGTCGTGTTCTTCGTCGAGGATAATTAAGCCGAGGTGAGGTAAAGGTGCAAAAATTGCCGATCGCGTGCCGATGACAATTTGCGGGGTTCCTGTGAGCATCTGGCGCCATGTATCGTAACGTTCGCCGTCGGATAGGGCGCTGTGGTACACGCAAATTTGCTCGCCGAAACGGGCGCGGAATCTGTCTGTCAGTTGCGGTGTCAACCCGATTTCCGGGACGAGCACGATCGCAGATTTGCCACTTGCTAAGATTGGGGCGATCGCCTGCAAATACACTTCAGTCTTACCAGAACCGGTAACGCCGTGCAACAGCACTTGACGGAATCCCGAAAAACTGTTAATAAACTCTAAAGCTTCAGCTTGAAAACGAGTTAACTTTTTTGGTGCATCGGGTAATTGAGCAATTCCGCGATCGCCCCTGAGAACTTCCCTGTGATCGATGACAACGCTACCTTTCTGTTCCAATTTTTTGACAACCGAAGCACCCGCACTGCAAATTCTCAGCAAATCATTCATCCACATTTCACCGCCGCCGCGCCGCAAAACTTCCAAGACTTCTTGTTGGCGCTTAGTTAAATCGGTGACAAATGCGCTGGGAATTAAAGTCACCGCCGGCTTGAGTTGTGGTTTCGGAGGATTGGGCGGTTCTAAATAACTTTCTACCCAACCGCGTTGCAATAAATCTTTCAATCCCCGATAACTTCCCTTGACTTGGCGCTGAAGGTATTGCCAAGTATAATCGCCCTTTTTTTGAGCTTGCAGCAATTGCAAGATTTGACTTGCGGCGGGATTCAAAAATGTTTCGGCATTGGGAGAAACAGCATCTTTAATTAACCGAATCCGGCGCACCGAACGGCTTAACAAACCGGGTGGCAGCGAAGCTCTAATTACTTGAATTAATGTTGTACAATAATAAGCAGATACTCGTTCGAGCAATTCCCAATAAGTAGGCGGAAAAAAGCCCGTACTCACAACATCTTCGACATCTTTCACCCGCGCCGGATCTAAGTCTGCCGGCAGTTGAGAAACGAACCGAATCGCGATCGCCCCTACCTGTTGGCTGCCAAAAGGTACACTCAAAATATCCCCTGGCTGCACGTTTAATTCCGCAGGTAAGCGATAGGTAAATAACTTGTTTTCCTCCCCCGGCGAGTCCCCCGCGCCCCTGAAAGGAGAGTCCACCAAAACCTCGATCCACTCTGCCGGCGAAGTGGGGCGTTGCGGCGGTTGGCTGCTACCGTAGGATGCCCCGGCCTCTGCCGCGGAGGGGGTTGATAAACCAAAAGTGACAGTAGACATAGGGTTGCACATCAAACTAGGAGGAGCGGCAGTCAAAGGGAGTTTTTATTATCCGTTCTATGAAACCTACTCAAATCTACTCATAGCGGATTTGATGTTCACTTCCTGCTTCTACCAAGGGAGTCGGCTCCTTCTTGTCCACAGGCTTAACTTCAGACCGAACTGGCCTTACCAGAGAATGAATAATGAGCCAAGTTAATCGCGGCATTTAAGTCACGATTAATAATTGCACTACAATTTTGACAATAAAAAACTCGTTCTTTCAGCGGCATTGACTGAATATTACCACAATTTGAACAAGTTTTTGATGACGGATACCAACGGTCAACCAATTCAACTATCGTACCGTACATGGCCGACTTATATTCCAGCTCGCGCCGAAATTCAAAGAAACCGCAATCTGAGATAGCAGCCGCTAATTTATGGTTGGCTATCATCCCACTTACGTTCAAATCTTCGATGCGAATGTGGGCATATTTTTTGCTAATTTCTGTCGTGGTTTTCTGCAAGAAGTCTCGACGTTGATTAGCAGTCTTCCCATGAATTTTGGCGATTCTACGATAATGTTTCTGGGCGTTATTGGATGCTTTTAGACCCAACTTTCTCTGGCCCAATTGCTTGTTGCGATTTCTCCACTGTGTTTTACTCAGCTTGGTTTTCGCTTTGGTGAGCGGACGGGGAGATTCGTAATAATTGCCATCGGAAAGAGTAGCAAAAGTTGACACACCCAAGTCAATACCTACCGTTTCAACAACTGGGTGAAACAAAGGTGGAATCTTTTGGGCTTTGATAGCGAAGGAAACATACCATTTATCGGCGGTTCGGGAGACGGTAAATGTCTGCGCCATACAAGGAAACGGGATAGCTTCTTTCAGTCTAAAAGTTCCTAAGGTGGGAATTTTAATTGACTTTTGCGGTTTGAGCAAAATTGTATGACTCCAGTCAGCAGTATCCACCGTAAAAGAGTCGCCATCTTTTTTCCTTTTGAACCTGGGGAATTTTCCTAATCCTTTAAAACATCGGGATAGTGCTTCACCGAAATGCCGGAATGTCGTTTTATAAACTCTGGAAGACAGAGTGGTAGTCCACTGATATTCGGGTAATTTCTTGACATGGTTGGTAAAAACTCGTTCAATTGCCGCTACTTTTTTACTACTAGGGCCTTGGAACTCTTTAACTCCTTGGTAAAGAGATAGGGCGTAGTTATAGCAAAATCTAGCATAACCAGAATGTCTTGCCATCAAGGTACGTTCTTTATGATTAAGTTTTAGTTCTCGCTTGATGGCGTACATAGCTGATTAAAATTTGTGAACGATTTCTTTAAGTTCGGCTGCTTCCGAAGGGGTTCACTTGCTCATTTAACCATCAAGTGCACACTTAATGGGCAAATTTAGTAAGATTTAGGTATATTTTTGTCAACTATTCTTACCCCTTGGGCAATCACCGAAAAGCTTGCGGTTCAAAAGCTGGTAGCATCTATTACCGGAAGCAACTCGCCTGAATCAAGCGCAATTGAATTATACATCTATTGTCACCAGTTTTCAAATTGTGGGTAAGTGAGTAGATTTAGGTAGAAATAGACAGATTTATTGAAACAGATGTCAGCCCTCAGTTTAGCTCGATCGATATCACAGTTTTCGATCGCAGGAAATACAGATTAAGACAGTGCAATGCCTTTCGCCGTCTCAATAATCGCCTGAAACCCGCTAGGGGTTTTCATCTCAAATCCGGTAATTACCGAATTATACCAAGTGCGAGCTTAAGAGCTCGCGAGTGTTAAAAACCAGCGAGTATTCAACACCAAGGAGTCAATAGCCGATATTTGTAAATTAGTCAAGTAAAAATAGCTGATATTAACTGCGGGATTTGGCGATCGGAATCTCGATCGCAAATTCAGTCCCTTCTCCCACTGTCGATATGCACTCCAACCTCCCACCGTGTTTGTCCACCACAATTTGATAGCTAATTGATAGCCCCAAACCTGTACCTGTACCCACTGGTTTTGTCGTAAAGAAAGGGTCAAAAATTTTGGTTTTAACTGCGTCATCTATTCCCGGCCCATTATCCTTAATACTAATTTTAATCCAATCGCTTTTGTAAATGTATGTACTAATTATAATCTGACTTTTAAAGTGAGATTGATGTTTTTTTGAATCGTGATTTTCTGGATTTTGCAACGCATATATGGAATTAGTTAAAATATTCATAAATACTTGATTTATCTGTCCAGCATAACATTCAACGAGTGGCAAATCTCCATATTTTTTGAGAATTTCAATTTCCTGATAATTCGGTTTAGCTTTGACAGCACTCTGTAAAATCAAAAGCGTGCTATCAAGTCCTTCATGAATATTAACTGGTTTGAGGTCAGATTCATCCAAGCGAGAGAAGTTTCGCAAACTTAGTACAATTTCACGAATGCGATTAGTACCCACTTTCATTGAAGACAAGATTTTCGGCAGATCCTCGCCGATAAAATCCAGATCGCTATCTTCAATCAAATCTGCAATTTCCGCCTTAGGATTCGGATATTCCTGCTGGTACAAATTGATTAAACTTAATAGGTTGTGACTGTAGGTACTAACGTGAGAAAGATTGGCGTGAATGAAATTAACAGGGTTATTAATCTCGTGGGCTACACCAGCGATCATTTGACCGAGGGAAGACATTTTTTCTGTTTGAATTAGTTGAGCCTGGGTTTTCTGTAAATCTTGCAGAGTTTGTTTGAGTTGTTTAGATTGAGCAGTAGCAGTGGCCGCAAGTTTATCCTTAAGTTCTAAAATTTGACGCATTTCTGCCTCAGCGTGCTTGCGCTTGGTGATGTCAAAGATTACTCCGTCAAGCCAGAGAAGATCGCCGTTTTCATTAAATATGCCTTGACCTTTGTCTGACACCCATCTCACAGTCTTATCCGCTCTAATAATGCGGTACTCGATGATATAATCCCGTTTGGTTAAGATTCTTTTATCGATAATCTTCTGTACCATTGCTGCATCTTCAGCATGGATGATACTGTTAAAACTTCGCACTCGATTGTCAATAAAATCGGTGGCGGAGTAGCCCGAAATATCTGCGATCGCATCACTGATAAACTCGATCGTCCAGTCGCCATCGAATACCCACCGATAAACCGCACCAGGGAGATTGGAAACCAAGCTTCTGAAACGTTTCTCGCTGTCTTGGAGCACCTCCGTATCAGACTGAATGCGATCGCCCATTTGGTTAAAAGCGGCCGCAATCTGAGCAAGTTCATCAGAGCCTCCCAGTTGCGCCCGCTCGTCCAATTTTCCTTGGCTGAAGCTATTGCTCGCTGCTACCAGCCTCGCAGCCCGCCCTGTCAAAGTGCGATCGAAAAACAACCAGACAATTATGCAAAATACAGCTAACCCAATACTCGTTTCAGCCGATCGCCGCAAAGCATCTGCATAAGCTTGCTGCTTGAATAACAAAATATCATACTCTACCAAAAGAATGCCGACTCTCGAAGGGCGAACTTCTCCCGGCCCGGCACCCAACAAAACCGGATAAATTGCCCAGATACTCTCTTTATTTGGAGCAAGCTTGACTTCTCCTGACATCTTTTCCCGAACTTTGAAAAATTCTTCTGGCAAATAGTTAGGTAACGAGATTTCGCCGATCGGGTGATTCCGCAATTCGTAACGGGTTGCCAAAATTACTCGGTTATTTTCATCACAAAGCAACGCTAAGCGGATATTTCGCTCGCTCCCCAACTTGCTAATTGCGATTTCCACTTGCTCAACATCTCCTCTGCGGTACAAATATTCCAGCATTCCTGAGAGTTGATTTGCAGAAAACTTTAAATCGTTAATTCCTTTTTCTTCTTGCCGCCGATACGACTGATGTACCTCTCGTTCAAAAGAAAATAAACCCAGCAAACTGCCGAAAGTTAACAGGATTAAAGGAATTGATAAACGTAGAGAAAAAGGGAATTGTTTCATAGTTAGAAATGATATAAATTTGATTTCCTAGATTGTTGTTGCTAATTTCAACCCAAAATATGCAAATCAATAGTCACTTAAAACTCATATTTGTTCCCGACTAACTAGAATTATAATCGATCAATATTTCACTTGTTTGACCAATTTGTCGTCCAACAAAGGAGCAGGATTTACAGCTTTTGGCAGCAACTTGTTTTCTAGCATCACTTGAGACAATCGCTTGACGCCATTCAGCAATGACGGATCTGTTTTCCCTAGTAACTTTTGATTTTCTTGGAGGTTTGGACTGCTCAGCCCTTTTAAAGATTCTAAGAATTGTTCTGGAGTCACTCCTGTGCGGGGAGCGATGCGAATAGCAGCATCCTTGGGATTTTTTGTCAAGTAATCTAGGGCACGAAACCGACCGTCAACTAAAGCCTGCAAAGCCTTGGGCTGCTTGTTAATTACATCGTCGCGTACTATCAGAACATCGACAATTTCACCGGGGATTTGCGAACTATCAAACAGTTGTTTTGCGCCTACTGCTAGCAGCTTTGTCCGAGCAGATCCAAAGGTAACAACAGCATCTACCTTTCCATTTTTAAAGGCTCGTTCATGTTCCGATACTCCTAAAGAAACAATTTTGATATCTTTAGGTGACATACCTTTTTGTTCTAATGCACGGGTAATTATGAATGCTCCTAGTGCAGTAGATTCGACGCCTACTGGTCGGTTTTTTAAGCCTTGCAAATTTGGAATCTCTGGTTTGCCGAGAATCACATCCCCACCGTTAGAAAAATCCATTACAACTACAATTTTTACGTCGGGATTGGTTGCTGCCAAAACCAAAGCTTGGTCGATGGATATGCCCGCTGCTTCAATTTCTCCATTTCGATAGGCTCGTACCTCTTCTGTACCTGAAGGGTAATCTACTAATCGAATAGGAGTATTGTCATAGTACCCTAAACTGCGAGCCAAGTACAGAGTTTCATAGCCAGGCCAAACATTGGCACCGACTCGCAAAGGGGCTTCTGCTTTCGTGCAACTAGCTAATATCACTGTACACAGGGTGACTGTCGCAATGCCAAGCATAAAGCTTTTTAGTTTCCGGCTCACTTTTTTCCAAAACTTGAGGTCAAACATCAGAAGATTTTTCAGCATATACTTAGGTAAGCTCCTGCTTATTCATTACTAAATGATACTTATTGGCGATCGCTTAATGTAAGGTAGTGCGATCGCCAATATTGACCAATATATTCAATATAAAGGCCGATCGCCAACTTCTAGCAGCGACTTGGAAAGTGAATAATTGCCCTGCAACAAATAACCTGTGACCAACAACTTTGCAGCCAACCTGGGTGGGGTACAAGTATTAACACCAGTTTTATAAAGTTTTGCGATAAAAGTGTAGGATGTGTCGCTTGCGATAAATTACTGGCATTCAATTGCCAATCTGATAGCGACGCACCTTACCCATCTGGTAGAGCAAGCCCAACAATTGTTTTGTAGCACGATTTGTTATAAATGATATGAATAGCATTGCGATCGAGTTTTGCGATCGAAGAAGTGTTGGGAAAGACTGAAACTGATGATTATTTACACCGCAGAGAGTTTGTCAGGTGCGTCGCGGTGAGATTGTGGATATGCAAGTTGAGGTATCCCAATGCCCTGTTTGCCCAATGCCCTGTTTGCCCAATGCCCTGTTTGCCCAATGCCCTGTTTGCCCAATGCCCATGAGTACCTCATATGGGAGATGGAAAGGCTATAACTCCCATGTGTCGATCGCACTCACACATCCGCGCCATTTTGTGGTAAGAATGACTACTTGCGAGAAAATCGACACAGCAGTTTAGATTGGGAGAGTATTGAATGTCAGGTAGCGAAGTCCGTGCAGACTTTTGGATGAGCGAGTACATTACCCCTTGGGATATTTACGTTCACGGCGTCATAGGCGTGCTCGCTTACAAAAAAACAGCCTATCAGGAAATGTACGTAGTTCAAACTGGCACCTACGGCAAAGGCTTAGTTTTGGACGGCAAATGGCAATCTTGTACCGGAGACGAGTTTCTCTACCACGAACCCCTCGTACACCCAGCCATGATAGCTCACGGTTCGCCCAAAAAAGTGCTAGTTCTCGGCGGTGGCGAAGGAGCTACAATTAGAGAAGTGCTGCGCTGGAAAAGTGTTGAAAAAGTCGTGATGGTCGATATTGACGGCGAAGTAGTAGAAGCTTGCCGCGAACACTTGCCAGAAATGCACCAAAATGCCTTTGATGACCCCCGTTCCGAAGTAGTAATCGGCGACGCTTTGGACTATTTAGACAACACAGACAGCGATTGGGATATTGTAATTTCTGACTTATCCGATCCCATTGAAGAAGGCCCATCTTTCCAGTTGTTTACCAAGGAGTATTTTGAGAAAGTCCGCAAGATACTGTCACCTAATGGATATTTCGTAGTGCAAGCAGGCCCAGTTTCTCCAGCAGAAATGAAAATGCACGCCCGCATTGTCAACACCCTGAAATCGGTTTTCCCCAACGTTCAATCCTGCACCAGCTTTATTTCTACCTACGGAGCTCCTTGGGGTTTTGCAGTAGCTTCCAGCCAGGAAATAAACACGCGGCCAGAACCCGAAGTTACCGACAAATTACTCGCCGAAAAAACAATTGGCGGGTTCCGGATGTTAGACGGGATTACACTGTTGGGACTAATGCAAGTTCCCGGCCACTTACGAAAAGTAATCGCCGAGGAAACCGAAGTTTACACGATCGCAGCACCGCCCAAATTTTTCGGGAAAGGCTCTGTCGGTCAGTGAAGTTAAATTGAAAGAGAAAAGTCATTTGGAGTAACTCACATGGGCAGTTTAATCCGCATAGTCGCTGCAATTTTTCTTCCTCCCCTGGGCGTATTTTTGACTGTCGGGATTGGAGGTGATTTTTGGATCAACCTGGTTCTGACATTTTTGGGATTTATTCCCGGGGTTGTTCACGCTATTTGGGTAATTGCCAAGAACGATCGGGGTTAAGGTATGGTAGGGGCGGGTTCACCAACAATCTCTGACTGTAATTCACAATATAAATAAACCCGCCCCCACCCAACGGTAAATCTCAATCTGCATGATTCCAGTAGTTTATAATACCATTTCTCTAAAATCGTCCAACAATCTTTGACCCCCCCTAACCCCCCCTTGCTAAGGGGGGGGACAAGAGTATTGTTGAATTCTTTTTTAAAATTGGTATAAATAAAGGTTGATACAGGCTATTCGTTGAGTCGGGGTGGGTTTTTGAGATTGTCGGTTTTTGGCAATTATTACTGGTGAACCCACCCCTACGAGGTTTTATTTATGGTTACAAATCGACTTCTTCACAAACCAATTCAGCAATTTTCCGCATCGTTCCCACGCTCAAATTGACTGTTGGCTGAGCCAATCGCAGAAGCTGCTATGATAGAAGCTATAGCAAATTTCTCCGGCGATTTGCTGGGTATTTAAGAACTCACACCAATTATCTAAAGCTTTCTCAACGTCGTATTCATCCTCATCAATTATTTGGCCGATCGCACTTACAGACAAACCCGATCGCGATTTTGCCAAAACAGACACCACAGCCAACTCAACTGGCGAGAAACCATCACCTCTCATCTGCTGGTAGTGGTTTTGATAATAGGCTGCTAAACCGGGAGGAAGTTCAGATAAAAGTGAGGACGTTTCTCCCAGATTAGCATCGGGCTGTGAATCCCCGACAATGGCGGGTAACATCTGACTTAGATACAGGAAATTGTTTTCGCTGACAGTTGCGAGTTGTTGGGCCAATTCCGGTGCAGTTGAGAGGTATTGCTGAATGTAGTTAAGCACATCCTCGCGATTTTGTTCGGGATAATCCCTTAAATCTAGGAGTTGAGAGGGCGCTTCAATTAACAAACCGGATTTTTCTTTGAGAAACGGGCGGCGGGCGAGGATAAAATAAGTGCGATCGCCCAAATATCTCGGCAGATAGAACAGATTTGTGCAGGGAGGTTGACTCGTAAGGGCGATCGCATCTAGAGTATCGATGACTATTATCAACTTTTGGCGATCGGTTAATTGATCGCTAACTTTCTGAAGTAACAAAGACAGAAACCAATTCCCCTCATCAGATTCGAGATTGTCAATTTGAGATCTTAGCTTGACAATTTCGGATGTTTCTGCATTGGCTGCGAGGTATTTGTCAATGAGTTGAGTGCAGACAGAAGCGAGAAAATCGTGCGATCGATTTTTGCCCTCAACTCCAGCGTTGTAATAGATACTGCGAGGATGGGCGGTGACATATTGGGCGAGGATGGAACTTTTGCCGCAGCCGGGAGTGCCGACTATTGTGAAATAACCGCGGCTGTGGGAGTCCAGAAAGTCGGAAATCGCAGAAAATACAAACTGGCGGCCTGTAAAATTCTCAGTTTTTTCTCGCAGGAGTTGCTGAAATTCTGGTGGGTAAGTGGCGGTAGAGATGGGAGTTATCAGAGGTGAGAAATTCATGTGAGTGCCTCCATCCCTTCTAGGCGCAGGAAATATACGCGGCCGGATGTGTCGCCTGCGACAATTGTGATGCCATCAGGGGCGATCGCGCAACAGGCGATCGAACTTTCACCCGTGAAACTAGCAATGAATTTTCCAGTTGTTAAATCCCAGACTTTGAGAGTGTTGTCATCTGAGGCATAAATTGCCATTTTGCAATCAGCGGTGACGGCAACTGCATTTACGGAGTTGCTGTAACCTTGGAGACTAAATTCTTGCTTTCCAGTTGTTAAATCCCAAGCTTTAACGGTATTATCATATGAAGCAGAAATTACCCGCTTGTCATCAGCAGTGACGGTGACTGTGTTTACTGATTTTCCGTGACCTTTGAGAGTGAACAGTGCCTTTCGAGTGGTTAAATCCCAGACTTTGATGGTGTTGTCCCACGAACCAGAAATTACCCGTTTTCCATCAGCAGTTACGGCGACTGTGTTTACCGAGCCGCTATGACCTTTGAGAGTAAACTGTTTCTTTCCATTGGTTAAATCCCACACTTTAATGGTTTTGTCCCACGAACCAGAAATTACCCGTTTGCCATCAGCAGTCACGACGACTGCTTTTACCGTGTCGCTATGACCAGTGAGAGTAAACAGTACATTTCCAGTGGTTAAATCCCAGACTTTGATGGTGTTGTCCCACGAACCAGAAATTACCCGTTTGCCATCAGCAGTCATGGCTACTGCTTTTATCAAATTGCTTTTGAGAGTAAACAGTTGATTTCCATTGGTTAAATCCCATACCTTGAGGGTGTTGTCATTTGAAGCAGAAATCGCCTGCTTGCTATCAGCAGTCACGGCTACTACGTTTACCGAGTCGCTGTGATGTGTGAGAGTAAACAGTTCATTTCCAGTGGTTAAATTCCAAACTTTGAGGGTGTTGTCATCTGAACCAGAAATTGCCCGCTTGCCATCAGCCGTGACGGCGATTGCGTTTACCGTGTTGCTGTGACCAGTGAGAGTAAACAGTTCATTTCCAGTGGTTAAATTCCAGACTTTGAGGGTGTTGTCATTTGAACCAGAAATTGCTCGCTTGCAATCAGGAGTGAGGGCTATTGTATTTACCAATTCGCTGTGGCTTGTGAGAGTAAAAAGTTCATTTCCAGTTGTTAAATCCCAGACTTTGAAAGTGTTGTCATCTGAAGCTGAAATTGCCCGCTTTCCATCAGCAGTGATGGTTACTACTTTGACGAATTTTTTGTGACCTTTGAGAGTAAAAAGTTCTTTTCTAGTTGTTAAATTCCAGACTTTGAGGGTGTTATCCAATGAACCAGAAATTGCCAGATTGCTATCAGCATTTATGCCTACTACTGTTACAGATTTTTTGTGACCTGTGAGAGTAAATAGTTCATTTCCAGTTGTTAAATCCCAAACTTTGATGGTTTTATCAGATGAACCAGAAATTGCCCACTTTCCATCAGCGTTAACAGCTACTGATTTTATCAATTTGGTATGACCTGTGAGAGTAAATAGTTCCTCTTCAGTTGTTAAATTCCAAACTTTAATGGTGTTATCTTTTGAAGCAAAAATCGCCCGCTTACCATCGGCAGTCACGGTTACTACATTTACTAATTTGGTATGACTTTCGAGATTGAGAGTAAACAGTTCCTTTTTAGTTGTTAAATCCCAACCTTTAATCCTGTTGTCGTTTGAGCTAGAAATCGCTCGTTTGCCATCAGTAGTAACGGCTACTGCATTTACCGAGTCACTGTGACCTTTGAGGGTAAATAGTTCCTCTCCAGTTGTTAAATCCCAGACTTTAAGGGTTTTGTCAGATGAACCCGAAATTGCCTGCTTGCCATCACCAGTTACTGCTACGACATTTACCGAGTCACTGTGACCTTTAAGGGTTCGTAGAACTCCGCTACCAGGGGGAGTGAAACAGGGTGTGAAAGGACGTAGCCAAGGTACTGCTTTGTGATTCTTGACTCCCTCCAGAATTGCTGTAATTTCTGGTTGTTTTAAGTGTGCCAAGCGCCCCCACAATTGCTCTGCGAGCTGCGTCTTATCTCTATCCAAGATGTCTGCTGACATCCAAAATACCGATTGAATCAAGTTCAGAATTTTTACTTTTTCTGGATTGTAATCTGAGTGATTTAATGCTTCTGAATCGTCAATCAAATTGAAATCGTCAATAAGTGCCTGTACCCCAAACTCAGGATGCTGAATTTTTGCCATCAAGAAGTTGAAATTTGTCAGCGTTTGATAATATTTTTCTAAATTTCCTGACTTAACATAATTTGGCAGTAAGCTGCCCAGATAAGCACGTTGATAGAAAAGTGGTTTGGCAGCTAACTTATCAGCAAATTCTCCCATTTTACTCCATCCCCTTTTCTAAATACTCAGCAATCCGTTGATTTACTTCGTTAAAAATTTTCCGCTTTGAATCCATCTCCCGTTTGGCTTTCAGAAAGTCAAGGAAACTAGCATGATAGATGGTGTAGCAGATTTGTCCGTCTACCTTCTGCTTTTTCAAATACTCCACCCACTCATCTAAAACCGCTTCTACGTCGCATTTATCTTCCTTAGCAATTCCAGCAATCATCTCACAGTCAATCGGCGTGCCAATCTCTAGTAAAATATACAAGACTATCTCCATCAATTGCCCAGGTTTCGCTTCCATCCCCATCCGCACCCAATGGTTTTGATAATACTCTGGCAGCCCGTCTGGTAATTCCTTTAAATCCAAGTCATTATAATCGCCATTAGCAATTGCAGGCAACACATACCGCAAATACATAAAATTGTTTTCGCTTTTGCTGGTTAATTGCTCGACAAAAGTTGTATCGGCAATGCTGCGGGTTTGAATCCAGTTTCTCAGTCCATTTTTATAATCAGAATCGTTATTTATAACAAATTGAATATATCCTTTGATATCATGCTGATTATCATTAACATACTTTTCGTCTCTTAAGTCCAACTCTTGTACCAGAACTCCCGGAGATACGGACAGCCGCTTTTTACCAAGGTTGTAAGGTCGCCTCGTCAGCAAGAAATATACGTTATTTGGCAAAGTTGTCGGTAAATGTAAAAGATTTTCTCCCGGTTCTTGTTCGACTTCATCCAGTGCATCAACTACTATTACCAAACGATCGCCGAAAGTAAGTTTTCCCGCCACCTTGGCCAGTAAACTTGGTAAATCGGCGTCTTCTGAATTTGGCAATTGATAGCGGTCAATTAATTGCCGGCGAATGCTCTTCAAAAACAATTCCGGTCTGTTGCGGCGTTCGACGAGAATATTGAAATAGCAGGGAGATTTATGTTCGGAGGCGTATTTGGCTGCGATCGAGCTTTTGCCCATTCCCGCATCCCCGATAATTGTAAAATAACCGCAAGGGTTTGTGGTTATAAATTGCTTAAAAGCCTCAAAAACAAATTGGCGACCGCAAAACGTCCGAATCTTTTCTTCTATTAACGATCTAAATTCTTCAGGGTACGGAGATAATTTAGAAACTTGGTTTGCAACTACTGGTTGTGACACTTGATAATACTTTTGTTTTAATTGAGTATGCAAAATATTCAACTTACCTGCACCTTGTTGATTGGCAAGTTCAGGAAAACTTGCTGAAAATTTATTGTAAATCTCTCCCAGTCGCTGTTTTACAGTAGGCTTTTCGATTTTTAAATGCGCTGAAAGCTGTGTCTGATTGAGCGGTGCTTTTTCAGGAGAGAATAGTGCTGCTAATAATGTTTCTGTTTGTTCGCTAGATAACCCACGTATCCCAGATTCGCCTTTAAGAAATTCTTGCCAATCCATACTTTAATTCTACCTTGACTATACTTTGATTAGACCGACCTTTAGTAGACCTAAGTTTATACCTCTGGTCAACTTCACTCAATTACTGTCATGCAATGATTTTATTAGAACACAAAAGCAAGTCTTGATAAACCAGAGAGGTCAGTCACATGAATTTTAACTTATTCGGCAACTCGCACCCTGATGAAGATTATAGTGAACTTAAAAGAGAAATGATTCGAGAATCGCTGCGGCAAGTTCGCCAAAGCTACAATCTTGCCCTTGCAGTCACCGCCGCCTCGGCTATGATTACTTTCGGAGGTGTAGGACTGCTGTATTGCAATAAAATCTCGGAAGCTGCCGTTACTGCTTCCGGCGGATTGTTGGCAAGTTTGGGCAGCATTCAGTTTGCCAAGCAAAAGCAGGAAGAATTGCGGGAGATGATGGACGATTTAGATAAGGACTAAAGCATTCGTGTCAACCAAATTAGGTACGTTGTTGCGCTTCAGCGCTCTTTATAATATTACGCAAGAGCGCTGAAGCGCAACTACATACCTAACTAATTGGTGTGACGACAGCAATAACCGATTATTAACGATCGCACAAATCGACTTCTTCACAAACCAACTCAGCGATTTTCCGTGCCGCCCCAGACTCGCCGCGCACGCTGCGAAGCCGATCGCGCATTTGTGCTAATTTTTCAGGATGGCTCAAATAGTCGATCGCCAAATCAGCTACAACATCCGCTTCCAGCCGCCCAACTAACTCCGGTACAATCTCCTCCCCCGCCCAGATATTCGGCCAAGCATAAAGCTTTCCCTTCCCCAATTGCAAGATTAGCCAATTAATCGCCGTCGCAAACACAGAACCGACTAACGGCAAATTTGCTAACAATCCCGGCAAACCATCCCAAGCTTTCATCGCATCCAACTGCTGCGTCGGAATCAACACAATCATCGGTACAGCTAAGGAACCCAATTCCGCAGTATTCGCCCCCACAGTAGTCAAACACAGGCTGCATTGTGATAGCAAATCGTAGGCAGGAGTTTGCGTCCAAAGTTCTATTTTTAAGCCATTTGCTGTCTGCAAAAACGGCGATTCTGTTAAATGAAGTTCCGCACTAGCGTTGTCAAATAAATGCAAGCAGGGATTTTGTTCAGCGTCGGCAAAACGTGCTAGAGTTTGCAAATCTAAGCTCGGAGCAACCGGAATTACAAAGCGCGTTTCAGGGCGGACTCGATGGATCGATCGCGCGATCGCCAAACACAACGGCACACCTAAAGCCAGTTTCGCAGCCTTAGAACCCGGTAACAATCCAACTATTTCCATTCCCCGTAGGGGCGGTGCCCCCGTGCCCGCCCTCCCCGCCGTGCCCGCCCCATTTCCCGTGCCCGCCCCGGCAGATTTGCGATCGCCCACTTCCGCGATCAAGTCTCCCACAACTGCAAATTTATCAGCATATTTTTGCGGAACTTTAGCCAAAACTTCCGGTTTCATCGCCGCAAACCGATCGATCCAGCGATACCACCGCGCGTCCCATTCCGCATAAGTAACCGTGCGATATTTTAGCCTTTTGCCAATAACAACCGTAAAAAATTGGTCGCCGCCTAAAAATAAAACAATTCCGGTTTTGTACCAATCCCAATTTTCGGCAGTTTTGCCCGATAATAAAAATTGAAAAAAATGCTCCGGTGCTTGCACTCTATCCACTTCTGGATAGCTCAATGCGATTTCTGCTTCTTTCCCCGTCGCGTGCGGACAGGGGGACAGCACCACAGAAATGCGCGCTTCTGTTCCCCTGTTTGCCAATTGCTGGCGCAATGCTTGCACGGCGGGACGCACCCAAGTTGCTAATTCTCCGGGCCCGTTGGAAAGGATTAAAATATCGACTGTCATAGAATAGCTCGGTAAGTGGGAAACTCAGAGACTTTAGTCCTGAGAGGAAAACGAAGAAAGCGGTTTCAACCGCCTTGAATCCCCTTGCGGGGTTGGAGGGGTATGGTTGCCCCTCCTTCCGAGGTATGGTTGCCTCAGTCTCCCTTGCGGGGTAATGTTCGCCTCGACCTGGTTATAAAGGCTTGTTAGACCTGCGACACTGTTTCAGTGACTTTAAAACTGTTTAATCGCAGGTGACAGAGCGGAAAACTGGCGTCGCATTCGCCGGTGTCGTGACCTAAATAACATCTCCTCGCGAGCGAGGGGTCTGGTCAGAACAGCTTGCAATTTCTTACAAGCTCAGTGGCGTTGATTCCCTGAGTTCCTGACAGCACTTAAGATTTAAAAGGATACAAGGGAGAATTCTATGACAGATTTAATGGATGCCGTCAAGATGGGTGATGTGGCGGCTGTAGAATGTGCGATCGAACAACGTGCAGATATCAACGCCAAAGATGACGAAGGCGCGACGGCTTTGACGGCTGCGGCTGAAACTGGCAATGCTGAGATTGTCAAAAAACTGCTCGCAGCAGGTGCGGATGCTAAGAGTCAGGATAATGACGGTTGGACGGCGTTAATGAGTGCCGCTGCTGCCGGAGATACCGAGATTGTACAGCTTTTGCTCGATGCGGGGGCGGATGTCAATGCTAAAACTATTGATGGTTTGACGGCTTTGATGAGTGCGGCGGGTAGCGGGCGCGCTGATGTTGTGCAGGTTTTGCTCGATCGAGGTTCCGATCTCAAAGCCAAGGATAATAATACTTGGACTGCGTTCATTTGGGCATCTTCGGAAAATCACCAAGATGTCGTTGAGGTTTTGAAGCTGGCACGCGATCGCACTTAAAGACTTAGCAACCGGGTTTATTCCAGAAACCCGGTTTCTGGATGGTACAGCTAATTATCGCACTCCCAAGAGCGATCGGGTAAATCCTCAATAACTTCGACATTTCTACCCAATTAACAATGTAAAAACGTTAGATG
This sequence comes from Microcoleus sp. CAWBG58, assembly GCF_020883045.1. Classification (NCBI taxonomy): domain Bacteria; kingdom Bacillati; phylum Cyanobacteriota; class Cyanophyceae; order Oscillatoriales; family Microcoleaceae; genus Microcoleus; species Microcoleus sp. CAWBG58. The sequence continues at coordinate 44,963 of NZ_JAHRFA010000057.1, forward strand.
ATGGTAATGCTGGTAATACATTCAAACTGAGATCTCCGCCACCTTCAATAACCGCGAGCATATCAAGCGGAGGAGTTCCGGGAGCAGCGAACGGTGAAGCTTTCCTTTGGATAGCTAAATCTTGATTGTTGTTGATGGGCGATATCAAGTATTGATCTGCAAAAGATGACGACAAATTAGTTACTAGCTGAATGCTATCCTGACCTTTTGTAAAGTTCCGAATTGTAGCAAAGCCCGGCCCGGTGTAGAGTCCTTGCGTGACTGAAGATAACCGCGGAAAGCTGAAGTAAGCATTACTCAGCATAAATGTATCGCTGCCGCTACCGCCAATGAGAGTATCGAATTCATCGCTTCCCGTACTTTCAGCCCCTACGTTGTTCACTCTGCCGTTGCTCGGATACAAGGCTACTTCAACTCCAATTAATTCAACTTTCCCCACCCCAAAACTGGTGAGGATGTCATTCCCAGAAGTTCCGACAAAAGTCGCAGACCGACTAGGTTCATCTTTTCCGAAATTGAAGTAATGTTCCCGACCACTTTTCAAAGCTCCCGATTGGACGACCGGTAGAACGTCGAGGTTGTTTTGTAAGTATCCTACTTCTAAAAATGAAGTGGCAATCGATTGACCGTATTTGACTTGGGCAAACCCTTGTTGAACGGTGGGCTGAGTTTGGAAGTATCCTGTTTCTAAAAATGAAATTCCAGTTGCACTATCTTTGATGCCGAATTTAATGAAGTGCTGGTAGGCACTTTTAAAAGTTCCATTCTGAATAAACGGTTGCAACTGTCGGTTGTTTGCCAGATAAAACGCTTCGTTATACTCAGGCGATACGCGCGATCGACCTTCTTCGTAACCAAATTTGATAAAGTGGTCTAAACCAGAGGCAAAAGGCGCGTTTGGGTTGTTGGCGGTGCGGACTAAGGGAGCGATGTCTGGGTTGCCAGCGAGGTAAGTAGCTTCGTCAAAATACCGCGATACTTTAGTTAGGCCACCCGCTTGACCGAATTTTTCAAAGTGTTCTCTCCCAGATTTGATAGTTCCTGCATCAATGGCTGGTTTCAGCCACGGATATTGGGCGAGGTAGTATTTTTCGTCAAAAATTGCGTAATCAGCCATGTTTTTACCCTGAAACTTGAACAAGCTTTTTATCGACTCTATCAATCATCCAGAACTGACACAATACCCGATCGGGTGATTCTTGGCAATTGTCAAATCTCACTTAAACTCTATGTTTTCTAGCCAAGTAAAGTAATGCCGACTGGAGGATTAAACGGATTTATCATTGGAATAGATTGCAAAGTTAGATTCGATCCGCCCTGAATTCTGGCAAGGGTATCTCCAGAATTTTGAATTAACAAGTCCGCTCCTGATGAAGTTATGGTAAGTTGATCCAAGCTTTCCACCAACTGAAGAAAATCTTTGCCTTTTTCAAAGTTGACAATCCTAGCCTCACCAGTACCTTCATAGAAACTGACTCGGCTAATAAAACTAAGTCGGTTGTTGGGAGCGGCATCTCCGAGGACGAAGTAATCACTACCCGCAGTACCAATTAATGTATCGAATTCATTAGTAGTCATAAAAGGTATTCTCAGTACCTCATCTAACTTCAAAGAATCATACTTATTCTTATTTATTCCCATCGTTGGATTTGGGCCGGCGAAAGCTACTTGCAGCCCAATGATTTGATTTTTCCCGGCTGTAAATCCCGTGACGATATCATTACCATTTGTTCCTGTGAAAAATCCGAGTCGATTTGATTCAAATTGCCCAAATTTTAGATAATGTTCTCGACCAGTTTTCAATGTTCCAGTCGCGACAACTGCGGCCACATCTGGGTTGTCTGACAAGTAACGCGGTTCCAAGAAACTTGTCCCGTACCTACCTTCTTTGTTGCCAAATTTGATAAAATGCTGAAAGCCAGATTTAAAAGTTCCGTTTTGGACAAAGGGAGTTATCTCCGAGTGGCGCTTTAAATAAAAAACTTCGTCGTATTCAGGTGATACTCGCGTGCGGCCTTCTTCGTAACCAAACTGAATGAAGTGGTCTAATCCCGTCGCAAAGGGTCGATTTGGGTTGTTGGCGGTGCGAACAAAGGGTGCAATATCTTGATTTTGAGCTAAATAGGTATCTTCGTCAAAGTACCGCGATATTTTGGTGAGGCCGGCGGCTTGACCGAATTTTTCAAAGTGTTCTCTGCCAGATTTGATAATTCCCGCATCAATGGCTGGTTTCAGCCAGGGATATTGAGCGAGGTAGTATTTTTCGTCAAAAATGTCGTAGTTTGCCATATTTACTACTGATGTTTGGATAATTAATTTTGAGCCTGAATAATCATCAGCTTGCCATGCGTTCGATCGTCGATCGAGAACTTACACAATAAAAAAAGACGTTAATAGCTTCGAGATTTCTACGTAAGTAAACGTGTTAAACCAGATTCTGGTGATAAATTCAAACTGAGATTTCCGCCACCTTCAATAACAGCAATTGTATCAAATGGACTGCTTGAGAGAACGGAAACTCTATTTTCAAATACGGTAAAGCCTTTGATTTGGATAGCTAAATCTCGATTATTGTTGATGGGAAAAAGCAATAATTGTTCTGAGGAATTCACTAATAGCTCGATGCTATCCTGACCTTGGGTAAAGTTCCGAATTGTAGCAAAACCCGGCCCGATGTAGAACTGTGCTGTACGGAATGGCACATTACGGGCGAATGCTTGCCCATCGCCCAACACAAATTCATCACGACCGATACCGCCAATGAGAGTATCAAATTCGTTGCTGCCATTACTTTCATACAATCGGGGTATCCGCTCAATAATTCGGGGTAGCCCAGAAAAAAAGTAGGCAAAGTATATAAAATGTTATAAAATAGGAAACATGACGCAAAAGATTATTTCACAAGACAAGTCACCCTACAATATACTAC
>NZ_JAHRFA010000058.1:0-1379 GCF_020883045.1 Microcoleus sp. CAWBG58
TGCTCATCAACTGCTTCAGCGCGGGGAGCCTGTAGGCAAAGTCCCGCGGATAGTGCTGCAAGGCGCGCTGTTGGTCGGTGATGATGATAACGATGTTGGGCTTTTTGTACTTTGCGAAAAGATCCTCGATTGCCATTTTTTGCTATGAAGTAAAGAAGTAAATAGGTTTGGGGGTGCCGTGCAGAAGTGGTAAGAACTGAAGCCAGCTATAAGTTATAGAGGGAAAATATCAGAAATATTTGGCCATCTCAAGCTTTGAGTCCACCCACTTGTCGATCGGGTGGCGCTACACAAGGAAGAAAATCGCCATCGGTTTTTTCCGACTCGCTTTAATTACCCAGGATTGGGGTTAAATCAGCCGTTTTCTGGAAAAATAGTTAGATTTGACTGGTTGTTCGCTTCAAAAGATAGATTACTTGAATTTGCGCCTAAAAAAACTTTTTAGCTAAAAAGTTTTGTTAACTTTTGTTTCCGGCTTGCAGTCATCTTTTTTCTTGTTTATTTGGTGTATTAATTTATACGGCTTCAAGCACAGAACTATGATGAGAACTAGCTTCCAGCCTTTGCTGGCGCTATTGCTCTCTGGCGCCTGCCGTCTTGCAAGCAAGCATCAACCCACAACGCTCGCGATCGACCTTCTTTCACCTGCGGGCTTCCTGATGGTGGTCTGTGAGGAGAATTCTGATGTCGCTCAGCAGGTATGCTATATTAGCTGAGTTCGTTAAACAGTGGATTTTTGGGTTGGGCTTTCAACTTTAATCCCGATCCGACAACTTGCCAGTTCTTGATTGGTAGCAGTCGCAAGCAGCTAAAAATCTGTAGCAATCCTTGCAGGAGTCGTAAATTTTTTCCGGCACCCAACCCTCTCCTTAGCAAAAGGAGGGAGTAAGAAATTCACAAATGATTTAGGATTGCTATATCAACTGATGCAACTAATACAAAATTAAGAGTCAAACTGTTACCAACCAATACTGAAGAATCTAATCTCGATTCACCCAATCTAGTAACTTCTCGATTCACCCAATCTAGTAATATTTGTCTTTGGAGCAAAATATGTCTTTTTCCAGGCAACAAATCATTGAAACGCTATACCGTTTAGTCACTTTTTTAGCGACGGTTCCTTTGGCTCGCAGGTTGATTGTATCTAATAAATACGAATATGACTATACAGTTTTAGCTCCTCTAGCTATGACTGAGGTGCCACTTAGTCCCATCGGCAACCTGCCTAGACTGCCTAACGCCGATGAACTTCCCAGCCTGAAATGGGTGAGTTTAGTGTTGAGTACGCTGAGTATTTTGAACGAGGCTGAAAAGTCGGCTAATCTTCTCAAAAGCTCGCTGTCAAACGAAGGTGAAATTAATTCGTTAGAGTCGAGCAA
>NZ_JAHRFA010000058.1:1479-9241 GCF_020883045.1 Microcoleus sp. CAWBG58
TACGGAGAGATTCTGCATGAAGATAATCTAGAAGCAGCACTGCAATCCGGGCGACTTTATCTGGCAGATTATTCCAAGCTCGATAGTTTAGTCAATAGCGATATTGGTGGGCTTCCCAAGTATATGTATGCTCCAATCGCATTATTTGCAGTACCGCCCGAACAGTATCAAGATCGAAATTTACGACCAATAGCAATTCGCTGCCAGCCAGTTCCGGGGGATGACAATCCTATATTTACGCCCCTAGATGGCGACAACTGGATGACAGCTAAAACCGTCGTGCAAATGGCAGATAGCAATTACCACGAGCTGATATCTCACCTAGCTCAGACTCACTTATTTATTGAGCCTTTTGTTCTGGCAACTAATCGCTGCTTTACCGATAATAGTCATCCTGTAATGGTTTTGTTGAAACCTCACTTGCAAGGTACTATCTTGATTAATTACGGGGCACATAAGAATTTATTAGCACCAGAAGGGCCTATAGACTTGTTATTGAGTGCCACTATAGGCAGTAACGGCCAGCTAGCCATCAAAGAAGCGATGAGCCACTTAGCTAACTTTAATGAAGTTGCCTTCCCCCGAACTTTAGAAAAACGCGGTGTCAATAATTCCCAGGAATTACCGATTTATCCTTATCGAGATGACGGACAACTAATTTGGGATGCCATTCATCAGTGGGTGGGCGAATACCTGCGCCTGCACTATTCTAGCGATGAGTCCGTAGTGGCCGATCGACAACTGCAAAATTGGGCTGGTGAATTGTTTGCTAAGGGACACTGCTATATTGGCGAAAATGCTGACGGTCGGATTGCAAGCTTAGATTATTTAGTAGAGGCTATCTCTACGGTAATCTTTGCAGCTAGCGCCCAACACGCTGCTGTTAACTTTCCGCAAAGCGGTTTGATGACTTACGCACCAGCATTTCCTTTGGGTTGCTATTCTCCAGCACCTACCAACCCCGCACAGCAGCAAAATTTCATGGGTTCGCTACCGCCACTAGAGCGAGCATTACTCCAAATAGAAGTGCTTTTTTTGCTGGGTTCAGTTTACTATACGAACCTGCTCGATTACCCTGCTTCATCTTTTGTTGAGCCGCAGTTGAAAATAGCTTTCGACAAATTCAAGGTAAACCTGAATGACATCGAAGCAAAAATTCTCGAAGCAGATGCCCAAAGGCTTGTGTCTTATCGATTTTTGCAGCCTTCAAAAATCCCGCTCAGCATCAATATTTGAGTAATACAGGACTTACGCACGGGAGGCACAAAACCAGGGTTCTGCGTCAATATTCATCTAAAAAGCGACGATTTTTGTCAGAACCCGGAGTTTTTGCGTAAGTCCTATAGCGATCCTAAATCATTTGCATAATTCTTGTAGGGGCAATCCCCCCGTGGTTGCCCAAATCGCCCGGAGGGCCGGCACTCTTGGCACCGCCCCTACATATCTGCATGAATGATTGGCTCTCCTGGGTTTATGGTGAAAATTGTATCTCAAACCACAAAATTTCTCCAATGTAAGTCTTGAAACTCATACCAGGATTCAGATAGGCTTCACTTATCACCGAATAGCCAGGAGAGCCGAATGATTTAGGATTGCTATATAATATAAAGCTTGAGGGCTGACATTATTGGACATGACGCAACTGATAAATAGGGTAGCAAGCGGTTGCCAAATTTATCAGTTGCACTACCAAACAAAGGAGTATCGCTATTTTTTAACTTATTGCTTCAGTTATCCAAACTGCCAAATTGCCAACTCTCCACCCACATTTAACTGTGCATTATCACCGAAAGTGAACTTTCTTTCCTGATGAGCTATCGCCTTCATCGTGCAAACAACCTTGCGAATTCGATAACTTGGAGCAACTTTCTGAGATACTTGTAAAGTAAAACCATGAGAACGATAGGTAGTAATATCTCCTGAGCAAGATGAGTGATAGCCAAAGACTCGAAGTAGTAATGCTAGTTCCTCGTGTTCCGCTAAAGTCAATTCAAGATGAACTTCTGAAATGTCGTCAAATAAAGAAGTTTCGGAGGTAGCAAGGTTTTTTAGATAAGCAGCACGGTCAAAGCAACCAGCACTGGTAAGTTGGATGTTTTTATAATCTAAATAATCCTGATGGAATTCCATCAACCACGCACTGAAGGCTTCTCTCTCTGATTTGAGCGCCAAATAATGAAACCAGGGTACTTTTCCATCTTCGGTTTGACGAATTTGCAAATCAGAAAACGTTTCTTGAGCTACTAAGGATTTTAGCTTTTCATCTACAATATCAATCTGTCCGGCTTGTTTACTATTGAAACCAATACCCGAAAAACCTTCCCTAAACCCTTCAGCACCCCCCGGAGCAAAAAGCTCAAGATAGCTATGTTTCCCTCTGAGATAGGTTCCCGCCCAACTCTCTGTATCAGTTTCTACAGTATCTCTGGATATTGTGCAGAATTCTTGGCTAATGAACTCTGATTTGGCGATTGACTCTAGCGTTTCTGTGTCGAGAGTAATATATAAATGGTTAAATTCTATTCCCATGTTTTTACTTCTTGAGCCTTAGCAATACAAATTGTGGAACAGACAAGATGCCTGTTCATAAAAACTCTTTAGCTTAAGTCGCGGAAAGGTATTAGGATTATTTGTGAACATAGGTGTCAACTTAAGACTGAAACCCTTGATAAATCTAGTTCACAGCCGAGTCTAGATCCCCGTAAATCCCCCTTAAGAAGGGGAGTAGGGGTTGACTTCGATCGGACTCTTGTCCCCCCCTTCTGAAGGGGGGCTAGGGGGGATCTCGCCTTAATAGTCAAACAGCAGTCTCTAACTGGGTTAGACGTTAAGTTGACACCAATGATTCCTAAAATTACGAGTACCTCGAAGGAAGTTCTGGAATTGCCCAGAACCTCACGCCATAAGGACTCTTGTGGCGTGAGTCCGTCACCGCTGCGTTCCACTCCCTTTACCAGGGATTGACCAGCTCTTCACCTCACCCAAAGTCACCGGCATCGGCTGCACCACATCAAGGGTAAAGCGGAAAACCTTGCGTGCCCGACTACTGCTTTCCGGGTCGAAAAACTCAAGATTGACATCCCAACAGTCACTGTTGAGGCGACAGAAGGGGCTTTTTTCGACTGTAATGGTGTCGAGTTGACGACTTTGGACGATCGCCCGAGCAAAGGTCACAGCAGCTTGGAAGATGTTGGTGGCAGCGAAATTGAGGGCGCGATCGCGCGAAGTCTGCCCCAAATTCCGCAGATCGTTGTAGACTCGGTTGAGGAAGGAGGTCAGAGCTTGTCGCACGATCGGTTCTTGGGCTTCGTCTAATTGACGAGAGATTCGCACCATCGCCGCGTTCACCAGAGCATTCACTTTCCAGCCGTACATCCCCCGCACGTCATGTACTTTCACCACGGGCACAACCGCACCGGAGAAGAGTTCCACCGTGCTGTTGGTACGTCGGGCGGGGACGCTGATCCGCTCTACAAAATCATCGCTGGCTTCTGCCTCCAGTTGCCCCGCCAGCATCAGCAGGAACATCTCGTATATCTCGGCTGAAAAGGCTCCTGTTGGCTCTAGGACATAGATTGTGTCTCCATCTAGGCTCAATGTCCAGATTAAGGAACGGCTTTCATCGGGGTTGCGATCGAGGTGTTCGATCATCTGACGGGCATCGTAGGGGTCTGCGGGGACCATGATGCCGTTTACTTCGGCGGGAGCCATCAGTTGTTTGAAAGTGTCGCGGCGGGTTTCATCTCCAAAATCGTAGCCGATAGTCCCTAGGGCGTAAACGTTGCCAGAGTAGGCGGTGCTGGCTTCCACTGTGGCGGGGTCAGCAGCAGCAGTAACGGATGCTTCCGTGGGTGTAGCAGGAGTGGCGGGTTCCACGGCCCGGCTGCTATCAGTAGCCATAGCGCCGATGATGCTTGCTGGGGCAACCGTAGCACTAGGCATGGTATAGCCAGCGCGTTCGGTGCGGGTCACTTGGTCGCCCGCAAAGGAAAAAGTGACGGAGGGTTGCCCAAACAGCACCCTCATTGAACCTGGGATATTGACAAAGCCGCGCAAACAGCGTTCTGGTTCGGCGACAACGGCCGGGTCGCAGGGAATCGCGGTATTGAGCAGTGCTATTCGGACGGCTTCGGCATCGACGGGTTTGCCTTCTTGCAGTTGCAAACTCATCAGCAGCGCAGAAATGCCCGTCATCACGGGGGCTGCCATGCTCGTTCCTGTTAGGCGCACGGGTTTTTCGGTGCAGGGTTGCGCCCCTAAAATATCTTCACCTGGAGCGAGGATGCCTTCTTGTGTGTTGTTGCCACCCCAGTTGCTAAAGTGGGACGGCGTACCATCGACTTTTGCAGATCCCACTGCCAAAGTTCCCGGCAGCACGGCAGGCAGACACCAGCATTCGTTTGAATTGTTCCCTACCGGGGCGACGATCAAGATATTGTTGTCTTGACATTTCTTAATCGCTTGAACCAGAATCTCTTCCCCAACACTTGTTTGAGTGGGGCGACAAAAAGCGCAGTGGATAATATTTGCACCCAACTCTAGGGCTAACTCGAAGGCACGGGCTAAGTTGAGGGGAGACAGTACATCGTCATAGTTCCCTAGAGCTAAGGCATCATGGGGCATATTGATTACCCGGCAGTTGGGAGCCACGCCGAAAACAGGGCTGTGCTCTTGACCCACGATGGTACTGGTGACGTGGCAGGCATGGTCGTTGAGTTCAACCCGCGCCTTGACGTTTTCTGGTAAGGCAGCGTCGATCGCATCTTCTTTCTCTTTACCCTTGAGCCCCTTGTCCCGGATTGCTTGGAAGGCAGCGTAATCTTCTGGGCTGATTGGATCTGCTGGTTCGTGCCAGTAGGGAAAAACCTTGGAGACTTGAGCTCCGGCAAAACAGGATAATGTGTGATCGGGGTCGCCGTCTATAATTACAATCGTGATGCGGGGGTCGCCGAGGGTTTGGTTGTGGAGTTGGGCCAGTCCGGGGATGCGATCGTCCAGGTCATGGGGGTGGAGTGGCAGCGATAGTTTGGTTGCAGAACTTTCAACTTCACTGGCTGAAATCCCCGCCGACGAGCTTTCACCCTCAGCGACACTGGATGAATCTAGAGCCTGGGCGATCGGATCTGAAGGAGCCAACTCAACAGCCTCAGCCCCAGTTTCCTCAACTTGCGCCGAGGTATTTTCAGGACTTTCCCACACCTGAGCCGACGGAATTTTTGCCACTAGCCCAACTGACTCAAGCTGATTTCCCAATACTTCTGTCTCAGTAGACTCAGATTCAGCCTCAACTCCCCCAAATTCAATCTCACTAGCTGAGACCATAGCCTCAGTCAACCCTTCCGCGTCATCAACCTCAATCGACTCCAACCCACTTGCTTCGACATTGCGGTTAGGCAACGATCCAATCGCAAATTCTCCCACAGCCGACTCTTCCAGATAGTCTAGACCCGTCGCCCGACCAAAAGCATCGCTATCCCCAATCCCCCAACCCGAGGGAGCCAGACCCATACTGGTTGCCACCAAGTAAAAGTTTTGCATTAGCACCCCAACGTTCTTAAGTACCGTTGCATAACCCATAGAGCGATATCTACGGAAGAGCCGACCGAACCGTGCCGTAATCACCAATAGCACTTGTGGACATGGATGCAGTATAACTTTGGCCAAATTATAACCTAACAAAGCTACAATATCATCCTCTGATTCGACAATCAGCTCGAGCTGGTGATTCAGAGGGTCGTAGTGATACACCCCTGAGTTCAATCCTTGACAATGCCGTACCACCGGATAAATTTCCAATTCATACATTGCCCCGCCACCGGGATAGGGACGACGGCTCAATTCGCCATAGTCAACAGCTGGTTTATGATCTGGAAGTCTTTGCCAAGTCTCAGCGAACCAATCTTCTGCGTTAAGTAATTCCTTAACACGGGCCGTGCGATACAGTAGTTCGCCCAGTTGCTCGATCGAGATTGGATGGTTGTTATCATATTCTCGAACCGATTTTCGTGTTTCAATGGCTTTCGTGAGCGTAGTATCGTTATACATCAATGCCTCCAAATTCGGACGCTGCAGTAAAACAATCTGGTCGCTCATGGGCGGTTTCACTACTGGGAAATCTGACCACTGCTCAATGTCATAATCTGTGACTGGGTAGTCATGGCGGCCGTTACGGCTGCGGCTGTGGAACAGCAGGTTATGAAAATCCCAAAGTTGTAGCGAGGGAAGTTCAGGGTCAGCCGTCAGAAACCCCGCTGCCCAAAGCAAATTGAGGAACTGATAGGCGGTTTCTGGACCCAGGTAGGGCGGTGGTGTAAGTGTGCCTAAAGTTTGGGGCTGGGCAAGTTGAGCCAGCAGCGCACTTGCTCGCCAGTCGAGGAGCTTGACCCGAAACTTCGAGAGAGGGGACTCCAGCACCATTGTGCCTTCGTAGGGATGTTGATAGGCAAAGCGGGAGAGGGTGAGACGGGTTTGTGTCCAGTAGGGTTCGGTCAGATTCAACTCGGCGGAATCCACCATCGGGATCGCCACTGCCAGTGGCAACACGGCATAACTCAACCAACCCCGCTCATCCAATTGTTGTAGCATCTGCCCAAACTGTTCCCCGGCAGCCTGACCATCAAGTTGGGCTAACCCTTGCACGAGTGATTCGGGGGTGGTATTGCCTGCCTTGAGATGATCGAGAGCCATACCGATTCCGGGCGTTGTGGCAAGGGTGAGCAAAGCCGTCGGCTCGGATTCTGCCGATTGCAGGGTGTAGTAGTCTTCGGTGTTTGTGACCTGGATATCGGAATTGAGGGAAATAGCGAAGGGATGATTGTTCATGGTGATGGTCAGTTACAAAACACGATTAGGTGGGTGAGTCGATGACAGCAGAGTGTTTGCTACAGATGATTGACGGAGAGACTATAGAAGAGGGTGACCGGAAGATTGATATGTAACATTATTTTTTTGATTGATTTTCTATTACTTAGGACTTACATAAGATGAACCTATTTTCGTCATTGCGACCACAGGGAAGCAATCTCTTAACCAAGATTTTTCGTATCTTGTGCGTAAGTCCTGTTACTGTTTGATTATAAAAAACTCCAGATATCGATCGGCTATTCTAAGTTTTGATCTGTTCATCAGAGTCATTTTCAATAAAAATCAATATATCGGGGATGCGGTTGACATTCATCACGTCGATCGTAGTAGAAACAAAAATTTTCTAATCGGCTTTTCTCTAACTCTGACTCTTTAACAGCAACAGCAGTACATGATGAGCTCGAACAAACTGAAGACGGCGGTCTTTGAGACGATTATTTTGAAGCATAGAAGTTAGGGCTATCATCTTAATTTGGTCTAATGACTTAAAACAAAAACCGATGAAGACGAGGTAGATGAAGAAAATGCACAAAACTCAGGATAAAGTAAAGTTTTGAGCGCAACTCAACATCTTTAACCTCGTCAACAATGTACAGCCTAGGAAATCACTGGCATAGCAACTAGAGGTTCAGTATCGTGCCACTCAAATGAACTAGGCTATATTTTCTTATTCGTAAGCACAAAAACAAGCAGTCACAGATGCTTCCGCACCATCGTAAGCACAGATACAAGCAGTCACAGATGCTTCCGCACCATCGTAAGCACAGATACAATGAGTCACAGATGCTTCCGCACCATCGTAAGCACAGATACAATGAGTCACAGATGCTTCCGCACCATCGTAAGCACAGATACAATGAGTCACAGATGCTTCCGCACCATCGTAAGCACAGATACA
>NZ_JAHRFA010000058.1:9341-46424 GCF_020883045.1 Microcoleus sp. CAWBG58
AATGAGTCACAGATGCTTCCGCACCATCGTAAGCACAGATACAATGAGTCACAGATGCTTCCGCACCATCGTAAGCACAGATACAATGAGTCACAGATGCTTCCGCACCATCGTAAGCACAGATACACTGAGTCACAGATGCTTCCGCACCATCGTAAGCGCAGACAGATACAGTGGTAGATGCACCCACACCATTACCACCGAGAGCTTCCTCAGAGAGTTCAGCCAAGTAGCTGGGGAGTTTACCAGTGGTGCTCCGCATCACGGGTTTGCCAGTTTGGGGCAGAATGTTCTTCTTATCCATGAGTAATTTCCTCAATTTGTTGTTTGGTTTGTTGACCCGTTGAGGTGGGCCAATCCTCTTCTTCCTTGGAAAGAAGCTTATTAGGACGACATCTGGTATGTAGCGAAGCCCGTCGTCCGCAAACTTTTAAAAGACTTAAAACGGTATATTGATAGGGTTCATCTCTGCCTCAGCCGAGGGTACGGTTCGCCACCCCAGCTTCACCGGCACATCGTAGATTCGCCCTGGTCCTAACCGCGACCATAAACCTCGCATTCCCGGTATAATCACCTTGACCACGTTCAAGCCAATGTCTGGTCGCGTCTGGTCTAGTACCAACGTTTCTAGCCCTACCGCTTTTGCAATCTCCACACAGGTCATCACATCTACATGAATGTCATCGCTCCAGCGCTTTGGGTAATCATTCGCAGTTTTCATCGGCTGCGAGGCATCTGGAGCTAAACAAGGATGAGTCTCTAAAGTTACTCCCAGCATCCAGTCCTTTGACTCGCCGTTGAGCCGATCGTCTGGAATTTTATCCAGTTCCAGCCCGACTTGGCTGACCTCAGTGAGAGCGCGAAGAATGGCAATTGTCGGGTCAAGGTGCGCTCCGAAACCAACAGATATCCGCTCTGAACTGCCTGCCGTGCGACGCGATAGCCCCGCAAACGCCGGAATCCCAAAGTCAGCGGTTAAATCAATCACCCAGAGTTCCCGGTTCAGTTCTCGGTAAAACTGCTGCAATTTGGCAAAATATGGTTCATCGAAGCTGCCCAGATCCACCCCAGGACGACTGAGGCGGTTGTACCACCACATTGCTACACTATCCCGCTCCACCAGTTCAAAGAACCCTTGCAAGATTGCTTCTTCCAGGGTATTGCCTGCTGCGTTACCGTTGGAATCGGCCTTACAGAAGCGAGAAGCATCTGGCATCGGATAGTTGTAGTAACAAAAGGTAGTGGGTAGATATTTCTGCATCTGCTCGGTCAACGACCATACCGGTGTCCAGTCAATGGCTTGACTGGCATCAAACCGATGGGGAATCCAGCGATAGGCAGCCGATGAACCCTGAGCGTTCAAGGCTTCCCGATTGGCATACTGCTCGTCGCTAAAGTGCAAGCACTGCTCTGGATGAATTGCCAAATCTCCTAGTTCCGCCAGGGTTGCCCGTTTACGGGGTTCATCCCCCTGAAAGATACCCGAATAGCGTTCCACTGCTTCGCACAAACCACTTGCCCGCGATTGGCTGTCGGTCTTGCCTTTACCAGAACTCTTGTGTTTCAGGGTATTCCGTAGACCCCGCAGGGAGGTGGAGCTACCAAAGCTATGCCCCGCCTTGTAGGTATGTACCAACGGGTTAGTCGGGTCAGAGATCCGCACCAGTTCCGTCACCACTCCCGTTATGGGACTAATCAAGTGCTGGTATTTCTGCACCGTTTGTTCTGGGGTAGTTCCACGATGACCGCCATCTGAGGTGAAGTGCTTGGGGCGCGACTCCAACTTCAGCGGTTCAAACCCTCGCCGTTGCAATATTTCCGAGTCACCACAGGTTGGACATTGCGGCCGCTTGATCGAGATATGGGTTTTCAAGTCCAGAATCGTCTGGTTGAAGGTGATAATCTTGCCATCCAATGTCGGGAAGCGAGCCGTTCCCGGTGCGGTGGTATTGGCGTGGTACTTAACAATCCACTTGGCAATCTCAGTGGCTGCAAACTGTAACCCCGTTTGCAGGGTCGAAGGCAGTGTCGCCCGTGCCGTGGGCAGGTATCCCATCACACGCCCGTTCTGACCGTTGCGCTGGTGTTGGGCTTGTTTTTGCACCAACACTGATGCCTCAACTTCCCGGTTTCCCCGCAACCGATGAGCCAGACAGCCCCAACACCCCGTCTTTCCAGGAACAAACACCGGTCCTAACCACAGGACACTGCCCACCGGCTTGACAAGTAGCCAATTTTGTTGACTCTCCAAAGCCTGCTTGTTGATGGCAGATAGTTCTGGCTGCAAATAGTCATCAGTCAAAACGATGTTGAGCGCCGCTGGAGAATCCGCATCCGTGGGGTTTTGCACCGAAATGCCCATGTCCTGCAGGGCTGTGGCGAGGGCAGCAACAGCGACTTCACTGATGTTCTCGCCCACCTTTGTCAAATTCACTGGCTGCTGTAACGCTTGCAGGGCCACGGAGGGTGCAATCCCTAACTCGCTCCAAAATGCCGCCACTTCCGGGGATAGTTCCGGGGCTACCTCGGTTAGATAGCCCCTTTCTGCGAGGCGATCGAGTACGTATTCGATGTGTTCCGGGGGGACTTCTCCATCGAATTTTTCCACAATCTGCGCTAGGGTGTGTTGCCCGTCCAGCAGAGGCACGATTTGGCAGTAGAGTTGCCCGGTGAGGGCGTGGTTGCTCTGTTCGCCAAGGAGGTAGACTTGGTTTGGCTCGATCGCCTCGACATGAAAGTGGGGCTTAATTTGGAGCAGTGTGGTGGATTGCATAGAGCGAACAGTCAGTCATTAAGTGGACGATGATAACAAGACAGGCTAGGGATTAGGTCCAGATGCGGCCCCGGCGGAAGGGTTTAGGGTTTTTTTCTGACTTCTTGGCTTGCTTCTTGGCGTAGTCGCACCAGTAGGCATAATCTTGCAGCCCTGTCTGGGAAGTGGGCACGTAAGACTTTTTCTGTTCTGGGGTGGAGGAGACTTGCGAGGGTGCTACTTCTGTTTTCTCCTTAGCCGTTTCCTTTTTCTCATTAGCCATAGTTTCTTTAGTTTCCTTAGTTTCTTTAAATGTTTGGGGTGAGGGGAGGATTTGCGGTTGCCGGGAAGCCACAACTCCCTCTAGCTTGAGGTAGTCGATCCGGTGTGCGCCATCTCCTCTCCCAACAGCGGTGGTCAGGGTCAAGATATGTTTCCCGGCGCCCAAAGCTGGCAAGGGAATCTGGGTTTTGGTTGGCTTGCCTGACCCGACCCCGACGAGTTCGGTCACTGGCTCACCATCAACCAAAAGGGTGTCAACTTGAGAGCCAAAAAAGTTGTAAAAGAGTGTAAGTTCGCCTTTAGTGGCTCGTTAATAGAATCGTCCCATGCCCCCAAAGCCACCCCAGCCCTGGCTGGCTGCACTCTGGCTGGCACTAGAGTGCATCACTTGGTTGAAACTGCGGTTGGCATAGGCTGAAGGATCGTTATAGTTAGCACCATGAAGCAGATCCATCCGAATATGCACCAAATCATCGGGATTACCATTTTCCACATCTACGCACAGCGCAGGCTGGATGAAATGGGGGCGTTTGACTGGGGGAGACAATAGAGGAAGTCGCATGGTTGAGGATTATCCGTATTGATAGGGTGAACAAATTTAACTATCTTGGCGAGAGTGCTTTTTGTGATTGCACTCTCACTCAAATTATGTCGCCTTTTAGTACGGTGAAGACCAAGAACGAACTTCGCCCAAAGTAACAGGAATCAGATCGCTCACATCAATGGTGAAGCGGAAAATCTTCTTAGCACGGCGGCTGTTTTCAGGGTCGAAGAATTTCAATTTCACATCCCAGCAGTCGCTATCCATGCGACAGAAGGGACTTTTCTCAACAGTAACGCTGTCGAGTTCCATGCCAACAGCAACCGCTTCGCTGAAGGTTTGGGCCGCTTGGAAGGCGTTGGTAACGGAGAAATTGAGGGCGCGGTCTTGGGAGGTGGTTCCCAAGTTGCGGAGGTCGTAGTAGATGCGGTTGAGGAAGCCATCTAAGGTTTTGCGGATGCGGTCTTCGTCAGCAGTGCCGTCTTCCCCTTGTACTGCGCTCATCGCGGCAGCGACCAAGTTGTTGACTTTCCAGCCGTAGATGCCGCGGGTGCTTTGGGGTTCAATTACCGGAATAACTTGACCGGAGAATAGTTTGACTTTACGCCCGGTCAATATGCCCGGTATGCTGACGCGCTCGACGTATTCGGCATCGCTTTCAGGTTGAATTTGACCCGATAGCAGTTCGTGGAGAGCCCGGTAGGACTCGGCGGCAAACGGACCGCTGGGGTCGATCGCATAGACCGGAGTCAGTTCAATATTAATCGTCCAAATAAGCGAGCGCGACTCAGAAATATTGGCGTCCAGGTAGTCCACCATCTGACGGGCATCGTAGGGATTCGCCGGAACCATTGTTGTCCCAAAGTTAAAAGGGGGCATCAGTTGTTTGAACGAGTCCCGACGAGCTTCGGTTCCGAAGTCGTAGCCGAGGGTTCCTAGGGCATAGACAAGCTGACCCATGTCAGCGACTTCGCTGGGGGCTTGGCTGGCGGTGACGGAATTAGCAGTTAAGTTGGGCATCATTGGTTGAGTAGTTGTAGCAGTGGGAAACGATTGAATCAAATCTTGCAAGTTTGGCGTGTTGCTGGGGACAGCCCCAGCGGTCGCAGTGGCTGCTGTTGCAACCGAGGTTTGAGGCGATTGCCCTTGCGTTGTGGCGATCGCTTCACCCGTATTGCTTAGGCTGCCATCACAACCGCAGCCGGCAGCTTCTATTTCTGATGCATTCACTGATGTAAATTCCTCAGCCATGTTTCCTCCTTTTAGTAACGTTATTGCTCCAGGGATGTTCAGTCTGCCCGCCAGACACCGACGGGTTTCTTCTGGCAAGTCAGGGTCACAGGGTAAAGCACTCTGCAACAGTATTTGACGAACTTTGTGTGGATCGGGGGTTTCTCCCCGCTCCCGCTGAAGACTCAGCAGCACGGCTGCTACACCTGAGACAATCGGACTGGCGAAGCTCGTACCGCTGAGACGGTCGGTACCACCACCGGGTTTGGCCCCCAAAATATCCTCACCTGGGGCAAGGATGCCTTGGTCTTTGTAGGCTTCGCCCCAGTTGCTAAATCCCAGGGGTTTGCCATGGGCATCCATCGCCCCGACCGCTAGCACAGAGGGCAAGGCCGCGGGTACGTGCAAGCAATCGCAACTATTGTTGCCAGCCGCAGCCACGAGCAAGACGTTGTTCTCTCGGCACAGACGAACGGCATTTTTCAGCCACCCATCGGCTTCGCCAAAGTCGGTCAGTTGACCCCCACTGAGGTTAATAACGTGTGCTCCTGCATTGACAGCTTGCTCGATTCCCCGAGCTAAATCTAGCTGGGAAGTTTTGAGGCGATCGTCGGCAAAGATCGGCACTATTATTCCCTTGCATCGGGGAGCTATTCCCTCCACCGAACTACCCGGTTGCCCAAAAATAATGCTGGCAACGTGAGTTCCGTGAATGGACATATTGCCATTAGTTTGAGCTTCCCCTTTAACTAAGGTGGGCAAATAAGTTAAATCTGCACCTTGGAAACAAGGATGATTCCGATCGACAGGACCATCCAAAACGGCAATACAAATACTATTATTTCCCTGGGATATGGTGCTTAATCTATCTAGCATTTAACAAGACTCGGAACAGTTAGGGGAACGAGCGTGCAAGTTTGACAAGGCAAGGAGCATAAAATTTTTGAATCAATTACAAGTCAGGGACAAAAATTAAATAAGTTTAATTATTCATAATGGCTCAAAGTTCTAGGAAAAAAGCCATTCTGCTATTTAAAAACAGCCCGGACTATTGTCTTAAAAGAATCAGGTAGTTGTGCAAGGCATCGGATAATTGGGGAAGAAAATGGTTAACCCATCATTATCAAAACCCTGATATTTGAGGATTACCAAGAGTAAAACTTAATAGACATCTCCCTAAATAACAGATAAGTCTAAAATAGATAAGCCTAAGCAGGATAAGGATTTTAGATTTATTTGTACCCGGTATCACTGATTTTACGACCAAATATATGGACTCTGAGAATCTTAGTCACAAGTTTATTTGATCCGACTATCAAGTTTTTGAGATGTATATTACCGTTTGACTGGTGTTTCTATACCTCTACAACAGTACAGTAACATTTGAAATCTGTCAAGTAAAATTTATAAAAATCATATTTCAGAGGGCGGGGCTGTTTCATCATCGAATTTTAGCTATTCTAAAAGTGTGAATGAAAATATTAAATTATATAGCTCGGGCGCGAAAAAGTCAACTATTAATTTTATTAATAGTCAAATAAATTATTTTAGCGCAAAAAATTAGAGAGAGAGCGTAAAATACATCTAAGTTCCTCCTGGGGCGAGAATACCCTGATTGCTGTAGGTTTCTCCCCAGTTGCTGAAGTTTAGAGGCCGACCGAGATCGTCCGTTGCTCCCACTGCCAAGACGGCAGGTAGCGAAGCGGGGACGTGCAAGCAATTGCAGCCGTCGTTCCCTGCCGCAGCAACAATTAACACATTGTTGTCGCTGCACAGTTGCACGGCACTTTCCAGCCAGCCTTCGGCTTCGCCTATTTCCGTCAGTTGACCGCCGCTGATGTTAATAATGTAATGCGATCGCCAGCATTGACACCTAGGGGCAATTCCCGGTATCTCCGAGCCGTGCTGCCCGAAGATTGTGCTGGCAACGTGAGTACCGTGCAAAGACATCGCACCGGTAACGCAGACTTCTTCCTGGACTAATGTCGGCAGCCGTTTCAGGTCAGATCCGGCAAAACAAGGGTGAGTCCGGTCTACTAAGCCGTCAAGTACCGCTACACAAATTTGAGAATCACCAGAGGTTTTTTCCCAAAGGCTTTGAATTCCTGGGATTTGGGTTAAATCGGCCATTTAAGCTAAAAATAGTTAGGTCTGGCTGGTTCTGAACCTCAAGATATAGATTACTTGAATTTGCGCTAAAAAAAACTTTCGATCTTTAAAATTTTATTAATTTTTATTTCCTGTTACACATATCTTTTTAAAAAAATTTAGGGTATTAATTTATACTTTTTGGCTCGGTAAGTAGCAGACTGCGATCGTCGCAAACGGAAAGTTCGCGTCCCGCGAAAGCTCTTTGACGGACATATCAACGGTAAACCCGACCGTCGCTTCTTTATCGGGTGCTTGAAGTCAGTGAGTCAGGCTGCTTTCCCTGAATTGAACGGGGAGGGGTTCTGCTGCGGGTGTGGCGTTGCTGAATCAGGGTATGAGAGAAGAAAAAATATTGAGATTGGGGTCGAAAATGATTTCTCTTATTTTGATTGGGAATTGGAACATCTCCAAATTTCAGATAATGAATTAGTAATTTAATTGAATATCCTAGCATTTGTGATGACTTAGAATAACAAAGAGTTTTTCTTTTTAGCCGTGCCAAGTAATGTCTGAGCCTTGTATTTTCACCTTCAACCGCAAGTCAAAAACGTACCTCATATGAGAGCTAGATCCGCTATAATAGTTAGTAGTGAGTTATTCGTGATAATTTAGTTACCTTCTTCTTTCTTCTTATAATGCCAAATTTTAGATATTCGTCCCTGATAAACGCTACCGTTGAAACAGTCTGGAACTTTTACGAAAGGCCGGATATTCTACAAATGCTGACTCCGCCTTGGCAACCGGTGAAAATCATCCGCCGCGAAGGGGGACTCGATGTGGGTGCTGTGTCAGAATTTCGGTTATTATTGGGGCCGATTCCAGTAAAATGGGTGGCGACTCACACTGAATGCGAACAATATTGCTTGTTTGTTGACGAACAAACTGAGGGGCCGATGGCAGGTTGGACTCACCGACACGAGTTTACTACAGAAAATAACTGTACTCGATTGACGGATGCGATCGCATTTTCGATACCGGGCGGCCCGATTGTCGATTTGCTGTTGGGTTGGTGGGTAGAAATGCGGTTAACTGATATGTTTCGCTACCGCCACGAAGTCACTAAGCGAGAGTGCGAAAAAAATGCAAACAATGGCTGAAAATTTTCATGCAGATTGAGTATAGTTCACGAACTTGGAAGCTGCTGCTTCGACGAAAGCCCGAAAAATTCCGCAGTTTGGGAGACTTTTTGGCGACATTTCTGGATGCCACTGAACTGCTAGCATCCAAGGGTGATATTTGTATTCGATCGCTTCTATTAATCCGTCGGGTGCTCGTGCTACAATTTGCCAGCCGGGAATCATTGTTTGTACGGCTTGATGGTGCCAGGAAACAACGTTTGTTGAGGTGGTTCCCATGATTTTTGCTAACCGGCTGTCGGGGTCTATTTTAATGATATGCTCGATCGCACAAATCGGGTTTTCTTGTCGGTGATTCACCTCATCTCCGTAAGCATCCGGTACGTGCACCACTAAATTGCCCCCGCTGGCTACATTCAGGACTTGCATTCCGCGACAAATCCCCAACACGGGTATGTCAGCTTTTAAAGCTAGCTTAGCTAAGCTTAACTCAAAATTGTCGCGTTCTGCGTTAACCGAGTAAACCGTGCGATCGACAAAACCGCCATAAAGTTCTGGATTGATATCTCCACCGCCTGAAAAAATCAAACCATCTACGGCATCAAAAATACTAGCCGGATCTAATTGATTGGGAGGCAGTAAAATCGGAATACCACCTGCTGCCTGCACTGCATCAATATATGCTCCGTTGAGGCAATATTCGCCTGCTTGACTGCGACAGTAAGTTGTGATGCCAACGATGGGATGTTTTTTCATTTCCTAGAGAGTGGGAGATAATGGTTGAGATTTTTTCTCGGATATCCTAGTATTATCAATAACTTTTTCTGGGAAAATGCTGGGAGCAAACTCCCACCAGAAAATTCAGTGATTTTGAAATTGCATCTTGCCTGTTTGTTGTACGAGTACTTGTGATTGGTTCTTAGATTAAACTGAGAATTTCCTGCATTGCTGTCTAATTTGTAACAATTTTAGGATTATTTTCAGGCAGCGGTGGGCGGGTACACAGATAAGCCAATGGCCCGAACAGTGGCACTAATGTTACTGCCCAAAATGCTATTGAATTTTGCATTCCTCGGCGCGCCATATCGTCGGTTAATAAAGCAGGAAATAGCAGGCTAAGCAGACAAAAATCTAAACTCATCACGTGGATAAAACGGCTGGTTTGCCACTGCCCAACAAAATCTGACCAATCGCCTTTTGTCAAGCCAAAAGTAACCAAGGCAGCAGCGCCTAATGTTAGGACAATCGCAGTAAAACGGGAGTCTAATATTTTTAAGAAGATATTTTTAGTCCCAGAAAATTCTGGATTCGGTTCGCGCAGGGCTAAATAAGGGAGCAAGGCAAATGCACCGACGCCAAATGATAAAGTTGCAAAAATCCATGCTCGTATTTTCTGCCCTCTGCCATCTGCAAATAAGACGCAACTGTAAATCAGCGGCCAGACTCCCATGATATTAAACAAAGCTACAATTAAAGGATTGATGCCTGCTATTTTGCCTGTGGAAAGGTTGGTAATTAGTGTTATGGTGTTGGGGTTGTCGGGTGGGGCAAATACAAAGGCGTAGGTGCTGAATGCAATCCAAAGCAAAGCAAATCCAATTTTTCTAGACATATAGCCTTTCTCAAAAATATGAGGTATACCTTACAGCTTGTATAACCTCTGAAACTAAGGGGGCTGAAGCCCAACAACGTCCGCGAATCTTTCTGGGAACCGCTGTATATCCCTTCTCAGAACCTAAAATCGACTCAAGCTTTAAAAATCATCATCGGAGCCCTCATCGGAGCTCTCATCGCTGCGTACAAGTTCCGAAGGAGGCCTATCATTACTCCAAGCCCACCAGACGGCGCCACACTGGCAGCGGTAAAATTCTTGCCACTTGCGGCGGTTGGACTCGGTGTATACTGGCGATCGACGATTAATCCAGACCTCATGGGCATCCGTGCACTTAGCAGCGCACTTGGGACAGCAAAACTCAGTAGCGTGAACCGCCGCCGCAGTCCATTCGGGAGGATGGGTCGCAAAAGCTTCCATGTGTTGCGTGTTTCTATCTAAACTGCTGGTAATACGGCAAATCAAGGATTCCTCAACATCCGCAGATTTCGCAATGGCATAAATACGCTGTTGAGTGCGTAATTTATCTGCGAGTTATTTTTTTGGCATTTGCCGTCCGATGAATAGTATAACTGATGTGGTGCAAGCCGTCGATCGGCATTCTCAGCTATTTCAAGGACTAGGCTTATGTCTATCTACAACTTTATCTCATTTCTGGGCATCTTTGGCTTATGCGGCATCGCCTGGATTTTCTCAGAAAACCGCCAAGTTCGCTATATACCTTGGCGCGTCATCATCTGGGGCATTGGCTTACAATTAGTCTTAGGATTTTTAGTATTCCTGTTCCCTCCAACTCGCATCGCCTTGGAGTGGTTTACCAGCTTGCTCGATGGAGTATTCACCGCTGCTGACGCTGGTGCCAGATTTGTATTTGGTAGAAACATTGTACCAATACCCGGTCAAGACCCGCCAGTTAATTTAGGATATATTTTTGCCTTTCGGGCTTTACCAACAGTCGTCTTTTTCTCAGGATTAATGGCACTGCTAGAGAACATCGGCGTCATTCAAATCATCACGAATTTTTTTGCTAAAATATTTTACTTGACAATGCGCTTGAGTGGCGCGGAAGCTCTCAGCGGAGCTGCTAATATCTTCGTAGGTATAGAAGCAGCAATCGTGGTCAAGCCTTATTTGGCAAAAATGACTCGTTCCGAACTTTGTGCCATTTTATCTTGCTGTTTTGGAACTGCTGCATCCTCAACTTTAGCAATTTATGTCAGCGTCCTCAAGCCAGTTTTCCCCAATATTTTAGGGCATTTAGTTTCTGCCTCAATTATTGCAATTCCCGCTTGCTTCGTCCTTTCAAAAATCTTAGTTCCCGAAACAGAAATTCCCTTGACAATGGGAGGCATTCCGAAGGAAAAACCGAAGCCTCAAGGGCGCGAATTGGTGGGCGAAGAAGTTGATATAAATGACGGCGATCTCCCCAAACAAGAGACAGTTGGCGGAGAACCTATCGAGCGCGTCAGCCCGTTAGATGCAGCAATTATCGGCGCTTTAGACGGTGTCAAAATGGCAGTGTCGATCGCTGCTGTTTTGATTTTAATCTTGGGTTTAGTTTCGTTAATAAATCAAATTTTGGGAGCCGAAACCCTGCGAAAGGGTTCAGGAATATTATTTTACCCACTGACTTTGTTAACCGGAGTTCCCTTGAAGGACTCTTGGATAGCTTCAGAAATTATCGGACAAAGGCTGTATCTAACAGCAATTCCACCATATGGAATGTTAGCAGAATTGGCTGGCAAAGGATTGGTGAGTTCTCGCACAGTCTTGATTGTCAGTTACGCGCTTTCGGGTTTCGCCCACTTAGCCTCCGTCGGCATATTTGTCGGCGGTACAATCGCCCTAATTCCTTCTCGGCGCAAAGACATTTCCGAACTAGGTTGGAAAGCCTTATTTGTCGGCACTTTAGCTACAATGATGATTGCCTGCATCGCCGGATTGTTTGACACCGGAGACTCCAGCATTTTAGGCACTCAGACACCGCCTGCTGCCCCGATTAGCGCTCCTGCTTCGCCGAAGTCGGAATCATCCCCCGCCGCAAGTCCGAAGCCGTCAGTTGCCCCAACAATTGCCAATCCGAAGCCTTCACCAAAGGGTGAAAAAGTTGCTCCGAAAGCTCAAGAATCTCCTAAATCTGAATCGAAGAAAACGCCTTAAATCAGCTATGGATTAAGAACAGGGCAATGCCTATTAGAATCTAATCAAGGTCAAAAGTAGTCAGAGACTGCTGTTTACCGCCGAGGCCAGATCCCCCCTAGCCCCCCTTAAGAAGGGGGGGACAAGATTCTTCTCAAAGCCCCTCTTGCTAAGGAGGGGACAAGATTCTTCTCAAAGTCCCCCTTCTTAAGGGGGATTTAGGGGGATCTAGACTAAGTAACAAGCGAAATTGATCGCACCAATTCCCTCTTCCTTCTTCCTTCTTCCTTCTTCCTTCTTCCTTCAACTATGAATCCCGAACCAGAAATCCGCCGCCTGTTAGATGTGATGCCCGCCTCCGGCCGCATGACTTGTAAAATTATTAATAAGCCTCAACAATCGACGGTAATTGATTGCGATTTTCCTTTACCTTGGCATCAATCTCGCCCGATTTATATTAATTTTGACCTGTGGCGACTGCTATCCAAGCCACAGCGAGATTTACTGCTATTGCGTACTGTAAGCTTTCTGGGCAATTTCAAGTGGTTTAAGCCGGATATTTATCAAGGTGCGGCTGTGGCGGGAATTCTCGGCACTGTTGTAGAGTTGTTACAGGGAGATGCGATCGGAATTGCGATCGCCGGTGGGTTGACTGGACTGGCGATGACTCGAATTTGGCGCGACAACCGCAGTTCGCAAGTAGAGTTAGATGCTGACGAAACGGCGATTAGAGTCGCGGGAAGGCGCGGTTACAGTGAATCTGAGGCGGCGGGACATCTACTGGGGGCGATCGAATCTCTGGCGCAGATAGAACAGCGCAATTTAGATTTTAACGAATTGATTCGGTGTCAGAATTTAAAGGCGATATCGGGTATTTCGGCGGTGGGCGTTCCCGATAATGTTAGGCAAGAGTAATCTCTTGTACAATACGGTTCGTAGTGCGGACTTCAGTCCGCAAAATTATGCGGACTGAAGTCCGCACTACGAACTAACCTTACCATTTATCTCCGTACAGGCAAACTAACAAGTTGCTTGAGAACCCGCATAGCTTCATTTAATCCATTATTGCGACTATTGGAAATGCTAAATAAATCTGACAGCGCGTATTGATTTATTTCCCCGCGCAGCAGTTTCAAGAAAATATATTCTTCGCCGTTAGTTATCATCCCAAAAGTAGAGTTTTCCGGGCGAGGATTTCCCATCATGTATGCTAGAGTCTGCGGAATCGCCCGCGAAACGCTGAAACCATATTCTTTACTTTCAATTACCACTATCCAAAATTGATTTTGAATGACTAAAGCATCAATCCGCCCCTGTAAAACCCGATCTTCGTCTTCTGGGAAAATTTCAACTTTCAGAGATTGTTCGCCTCTAATCCTAAATGGGAAATCGCACAAACCCATGACATCGAGGAGAGGATGTAGCATGATAATATTGACTGTGCCTTCAGAAATTTCATCTCCTTCTATATAGGAAAAATAGCGATTTTTTAGTCTGTCTAAAGAAGCTATTTCACTTGCTGTCAATTCTGGTAATTCTCCCTGCCATTCGGTAAATGCTAGGGGATTGTTGCTGCGAGTTAAATTGAATTTAGTACGGAGATCGCTCAATTTGGTAATTGCTTTACTAATAGCAGTTTCTTGAATCATAAAGTTGTTTATTTATCTACATTGTTAATTATATCATAATCTGAAATATCGCTTCACCCGAAATACCGCCAGGGGTTTAAACCCCTGGCTAATAGCAAAAGTCCTCTCAAAGAGGACTGAAGAATTCATGAGACTTCTCAATAAATTAGATTTTAGCTTAGGCTTGACTTGAGTTTCAAGTTGTTTTTGAGAGATATCTATTAGTCCTCTTGAGCGAGGACTTCAGCTTTGAGGCAGGGGTTTAAACCCCTGCCGGACTGTGAGTGTTACCTTAAGATAATTGGCAGCCTTGTCTGCGCGAAATCGGGAGGGCAATTGATTGTTATATTTAAGCATAACCTGCCAATTGACAAAACTCATAAACTATCCAGGCGCTATATTTGCTACTCAACTCTTTCCCTGACAATCCGAATACTCTCCCATGCTGGCATCCGACCCGCTTGCCGCTCATCTAGTAATACCAAGTAAACATAAAGTTGGTAGATTTTATTGAGATTCTTTAGAGACTCACGACTAACAGCTTCACTTTCTTGACGACTTAACTTAATGATATTGAGCGCCTCTTTATTTTGAGAGATGGCCTGATAAGTTCCTGACAAGAAATGATAGATAACAATAACAGGAAGCAGAGGGAAGTATAAAAGTAGGAAATCACTAGCTTTGCCTGCTTCAATTGCTTTAATTTTGCCTTCGAGGTCGCTGTAGAGGTCGCGGTAGAGGTCGCGGTCGAGGATGCGGCAGAGGTCGCGGTCAAGGACGCGGTTGAGGACACGGTTGAGGACGCGATTAAGTACGTGGTTGAGGTCATGGTAGAGGTCGCGGTCGAGCACACGATCAAGGTTGCAGTCGAGGTTGCGGTTGAGGACGCAGTACAGGTCGCGGTACAGGTCAAGGTACTGGTCGTGGTATAGGTGGGGGTACAGGTAGAGGTAGACGTCGAGGTACAGGTCGAAGTTGTCATGCAGGTCGAGGTCGAGGTCGCGGTACAGGGCGAGGTACAGATTGTGGTACAGGTCACGGTACAGATTGTGGTACAGATTGTGGTACAGGTCGCGGTTGAGAACCAAAACCTCAGCTAAATTCTGTTGCCAAGTTTGCTTCTGTTCGTTTTCTATCCCTGTAATGATTCGCTGTTCTCCATTAAAACACCAGCATCCTACTTGTTTTTCTGTAATTGGATACTCCTCTACTTCAGCTAAAGTGGGCAGTCTGTACTTAAATCGCAATGCAGATTGGTGCTGAGTTAACCATTCACAAAACTCCTCCGCATCACTGAACCTTACTCCAGTAATAGGTTTTTTGGCATCTCCTGGCGGAAATTTGTAACTTGTCCAATGGTCAGGTTGGCGATATTCACCCGCTTTCAACTTCTCATCAATAAAAAGCTGATATTCCGCACAGGTGATGTAACTCATGTCAATTTCGACATTTTCATCAATTCGTAACAGCATTATTTCAATCGTCTCGATAACTGTACCTGTGCTGCTAATTTGGCAATTTCTGGGTCTGTCGAGTTCAAACCTTGTTCTAAAATTTGTTCCAGTTGTTGCCGAACATCTGGATTTACACTCAACCCCTCTTCCAAGCAATCATAGGCGAGTGCCAATTCCTTAACAGATGGAGATGGCATCGCCAAGACTGCACGAATCAGATTGCTAGCATTACTCTGCGCTGCATAAAGACGGATAGTTTCCGCCCACCAAGATTGATTAATATTTCTGATTAATAAATTCTCTTGGTTCGATTCCTTAATCTGAACGGCTGCTAAATATTCCTGGAAACTCAAGTGAGCAAATTCATAAACGCCTACTTCTTTTTCCACTAACAACCCACTCACATCCCGAACTTGCTGGATAAATTCTTCTGGATTCGCCCCACTACCTGCTACATCTGCCAGTTTGTTTTTAATCAGATTGATTCCATCGGATAGTTTGAATTCACGAGTTTTCTGCTGCATTAATTCAAATGCCAGCACTTGCAGAACAGATTGCTTTTGCGTGGCTGTTAGCGCATCGGCAATATTTTTAGCTCTTTGTCGCTTTTCTAGTAAAAGCTGGCAAATTTCTTTGTAAAGTTCCACTCGTTTTCCCGG
Source organism: Microcoleus sp. CAWBG58 (assembly GCF_020883045.1). Classification (NCBI taxonomy): domain Bacteria; kingdom Bacillati; phylum Cyanobacteriota; class Cyanophyceae; order Oscillatoriales; family Microcoleaceae; genus Microcoleus; species Microcoleus sp. CAWBG58. The sequence continues at coordinate 24,866 of NZ_JAHRFA010000058.1, forward strand.
CAGGGCGCTACCGCGACGGTGAACTGTGGCAATCATGGTTAGCAACAAAGGATTCACCGCCATGTCGGCCAGAGGTTTGCTATTTTTAATCCGCTTAATTAAATCATCTGCCTGTTTTTTCGCTTCTTCCTGCACTCCGATATCATCTAACCCAGCGCGACTCATCACTTCTGTTTCCAAATACCAGCCACTAATAAATTGTTCCATTTGTTTCAGGTTAAATGGTTGCACGGCTAAGACGGTCACATCTTGTTGCAACCGCGCATCTTTATAACCAGAAGGTCGAGAAGTTAAGATAAAAGCTGTGTCGGCGTAGTTCTGCATCTGTTCGTCTACCCAACGACTTACTTTCTGGCGCTGGGTTTCATCTGCCACTTCATCCAATCCATCTAGCATTACCAAACATTGGTTTTGACGTAATTTTTCGGCGAACCAGTTAGGCGGTGGATTCAGCGGTTGAATTGCTCGTTGCTGCTGTACCTGTTGAGTAATTAACTCTGCCAGAGGCGGTTGATTATTCACAATTTCTTGACGCACATCTCGAAGATATAACAACACTGGAATCAGTTTCGGTGCATTGCGATGTACTTTTTGCTGTTGCTTTGTCGCATAAGTTAGCGTTAAATGTCTCAAAAGCGTAGTTTTTCCCGAACCGGCTGCGCCCAATACTGCCATGCGTCGAAATGCCGGATGCTTATCTATCGCTGCTAAAAAATTCCAAATTTGTATTTCATTTGAGTTATTTCTTTCATCTTTTGGTGGCTGAATCATTTGGTGACTTATATTTGCTGCCTCTGTTGCAGCAATTTTGAGTGGCACAAATACTTTTTGCAAGTTCAGGGTGCGGTCTTTATCCAATCCCTGTGTTTGGTAGTCTCGACAGATATAAGTCAAACCCTGGTAATATTCCCGCTGAAAAGATGAGGTTGAATCTTCAAATTTATTCCAAATCGAGTCAGCAAAAATATCTGCAATTTCCTGTCTCTTTGCCCTAAACCTCGGTGTAAGTTGGTTAGTAACTGGGATGAGAAACTTGATGGCATGGATAAATAACGTCAGAATTACAGTCACAACCAAAGCCAAAAACCCTGCTGTCCATTGACCCCTGAGTAGGAAATAAAACATTACCGCCAGTCCCAAGCCTGGGGGAAACCATACCAACCTGTTCTGCCATTGTCTCGGTAAAAGCAGTACAGGCGGGAGCACAGTCCCCAAACCAAACAAAACGAGAGATGTATAAAAAACTGCTGGGTTGAATTCGGCGGGTACGTAGTTCGCCTTCAAGAGTCCGAACAGGATGCCACCTCCCAGCAAGGGTAAAAAGCCCACAAGCGAATTTTGATTTGCAGGCGTTGCACTAGACTGAGACTGACTTGAGATAAAACCGAGGATAAAAAGTGCCAACAGACACACTGCCGTCAGTAAGATGATGATAGGGTCGTCAATTTTTAAGTCTTGTTTACCGGGCAGTTGGTTGATCAGCCAACCCAAGAAACCATTACTGAGGATCAATAGGAACGGTAGCAGCCAATTTTGGATAAATGTGGGCATAAGCGATCGCATTTAACAGCCTGTTATTTCTCAGTTTAGGCGATCGCAGCGGTTGAGTGTTCTCAATAAATGTATTTATTGCTCGTGGGCGATATTTCGGAAGAAAAATATCTGCTTTACCAAATTGTACTGACACTCGATAATTGAATCCGGCGATCGCGACTAATCACCGGCACGTTAAGATACAAAGCAGAAGCAGCGATTATGCGATCGCCCGTACTGCAAAAAAACATCGCTACTCAACCAAATTAGCCTTAACAGACAAAGATTCCAGAAACTTAACCGCTTCATCCAGCATAGCTTCTGGTAATTTCTCAACGATCGCGATCGCCTTCTGACGAGTTTCTCGATTACTTTCTTCTGGTTGCTGCGAGTCGGTTTCTACTAAAGTACCACTTTCAAATGGTTTTTGCTTCGATAAAGCTACTTCTGGAGTTACAAAAACGCCGACATCTGATGGAAATTCAACAGCTTGATTATTATAGCATTTAACAACCAGATTTGTCACTTGCCTTGCCACCCGCTGATTAAATCTGAACATATCTGAAAAAGCACGATCGCCGTGAGTAGTTTGTAGTAAATGCTCTCCCACTCGATTGACTTCTGTTGTAAAAATAAATTTGTATCTATCTGTACCGACTGACAGTAAGACCTCGTGGGAATTAGGAGCGATCGTAGGTTGAACAGACAAAACTTTCACTTTCATCGTCTTAATGAGTAAACTGCTTGAATATTCCAGTAACTTAAAAACTCTTCTAACTCCATTTTATATCTTGTCGCATTCCAGGGATCGCGAATCATAATTTTTCCTGTATTGTCAAGTCCATCAACAATTACTATATGACCCAAGTCAGCTAGAGGTTCCCACAAAATAGCAGCCCAAGAACCTGTAGTAATTAATACGTCAATTATTTCAGAGTATGTTGCGCCAGGAAGACACACCGTACCGCCCAACCAAAATCTACTAACGCCGCTTACATCCAGAGTATTGAGTGCAACCGCTAAATCTTCAATACTTACAGGTACTCCAGTTTCAGCAGCGATTAAGGATTGATTGACATCACAAATTCCGCGATCGCTAAGTAACATTTCACCACAAGCAGGGCCGCATGATAACTTGTCTTGTTGTTTGACGACTGCCTCATCTACTATCTCATCAATAACTTGCCAATTGCCACCAGCCCCAGATAATCCTGTCATGACATTAGAAATCCTCCCTGGGGAAATTCGCCCATTCTTCCCTACGAACTTCATCTATTTCAGCGACAGATGGTGCGACTCCCAAGTCCGCACATAAACCCCACAACGATTTGCGGGGAGTAGGGCGTGCGACAACTAATTCTCGCTCTATCTCGGGAACCATCCACTTAATCAACCGTAACTTTTCGGCGATAGACAACTGCTTAACAAGACTAAAAACTGCCTCGAAACTCATGTTTTTTAGAGGGAATGTTTGATTGATGTAATTTTAGCATTAAAGCTACTTATGAAGTTACAAAAAAGATGTGATATTTTAGACAACAGCTTTTCCTTATCCCAAATCATCGCTCTAATAATTACTTTACCTCAGACTATTTGCTGTATTTTAAGTGTTTGAATCGAAGCTACCATCGACTAATCTATCCACCAATAACTTTTCCTCATCTACTTGCCGACTGAGGTAATCCGGCAAGTTATCAAAAGATACCCGTACCAAACGGCAAAAATCCCTCATTTGCCGAACAGTCATCGTAGGTTCGTCTCCCTTTTCCCATCGCCGCACTGACGAAGCCGATACCCCCATCCGCACAGCCAACTCTTCTTGGCTTAAGTTAGCGTCCTCTCGCAGTCTCCGAAAAGGCGACTCATTTTCTGGTTGCCGTTGACGTTGCCTTTTTTTTACCATTTCATTATAAAAGCTTGATTTAAGCGCCTAATTTGAGCGGTTAGATTGCCTGGAACAAGCACAGCCATAGATAAAACAGACTGCACTAAAAATAAAAGGTGCAAGTCTGTCAGATTCCTATGGGCAAACATACCCAATTTACAATACTGCCATGAATACACCAGAAACTACGAATTCCTGGATTATCTATCGACTCCTGCCGAACTTTCAGCGCTTGCCCGTCGCGCAATTTCGCAGCCGCAGCGAAGCAGAGTCTTCCCTGAAAGTCATCCGGCAACTGCTACCCAATACGGAATTAATACTTGCTTTCGAGATTGGCGCCGAAAGTCCTACCACCGAACTCATTGAGCCCCCTGCTAAGGAACCAAACTTGCAAAGTTCAGTTAACCGAGAACTCCTGAAACTCTTTTTGATTAGTTCTCGCCCTGTTGTTTCCCGCGTCATTCATTCTTTTCACCGCGATAATTTTGCCTGCGCTACTGACTGGAGTCCCCTTGTCCCGACTCAAAATCCCGGTGAAGTGATGAGCGTTTTAATTAAGTATTTTGGCGCTGACTCTTAGGGTGCGATCGAACATTCTTGATTGTATGGCAAAGCGCTCTTTCCTCATATTATAAAGAGCGCTGAAGCGCAACTACGTACCGAAGAGAGCGCTGAAGCGCAACTACCTACCTCATTTTAAAACTGCGCTGTCTAGTTGGGTTTGGGCGCTTTTTCCTGATATTATTAAGAGCGCTGAAGCGCAACTACGTACCTAAGGGGTTTTTTGAGGAATAAACGGTAATTTAAGAACAGTGATGAACTTGATATTCATAACCATCAACTGGCGACAAATCGCGAGATTCAATCTGACACTTTTGCGCTGCTAAATTTACTGGCGCGCGAAAATTCACCAACCACAAATCTAGCGGGCGTTCCAATTGACTGAGTGTCTTGTCAAGTATCCCTGCCACAATTTCCGGCGATTCCTTTCTCTGCTTAACTAAAAGAAACTGTGGAAAGTCAAAACCTTTAAATTCTTCCTTATTCCTAACATCCGCTACATCGGTTACATCCGCTACATCCGCTACATTGCTCGTTGCCGAACCCTTCTTCCTAACATCCGTTACATCCGCTACAAAATCCGCTGCCGAACCCTTCTGACTCTTTTTCCATTCCAATCCTATCCCCATCAACTCTCCGATTTCTACATGAGTCTTTTGAGTGGTAGCAATTAACACGGGAACTTTCGAGACTTCGCGGATAATCGGAATTAACAAATCTGGTTTGTAATATTTGCGATAGCCGAGATTGGAATTTACTGTTACACTGCTGACTAAACCCATTACTAAAATTAGCAGCACTGCTTTTTTACCAGTAAATTCTATAGCAGGTAATTTAAACCATCTAGTTTTTATTGCAGGTGTGTCATAAATAAATGCTAGGGCTGTTCCTAATATTAAGATCGCTCCCGGAAAGTAGACAAAATTGTATCGAGGGCCGCGAGTTAGGTCAATTCCTAGAATGTATGCAAAGCTGAAAAATAGGAAAATTGAACCGATCGCAAATCCGCCAAAAATAACTGTACCTAAACGAGTTTCGGTGGTTTTTAAGGAAGTTTTGAGACCGTTTTGCAGCAGGGGAAGCACCCAGATGAAATATATTATCATGCCGATCGCAGATCCAACTACCACAACTAGATTTGACGATTCCACCGGAAGCAGCGATATGACAGCGATCCATCCCGCCAAAGCTTGGAAAATCGGCGCGATCCAAGCTACAAATGTGCGATCGCCGCTGACAATCCAATTCGTGAGTTCGCTACCGTATTTATTCGACAAAAATATCGGCAGCCATACTAAACCGCCCGCTACAGTCCCCAGCGCTACTGCCAAAAGCCGCCAGAGGATTTGAAATTGCCAAATATTCGGCTGCTGACTGTCGGAAAGCGCCAATTTTCCATGAAACTGCTGCCAGATTACAGCAATTAATGCTATGGCTTCTGCACACAAAGTCAAGGCAAAAAAGTAGTGAACCGCAATTCCCAAACAATTAACAATTATCCAAAACAGCACCGTCCAGATAGGCATCGGAGCGCGCTGTTGCAGCTTTTTTGCTGCTACTGTCAAGCAAAAAAGAGACGCAATAACTAATAAAATTCCTAAGGTATAATGGCGGGCTTCTTGAGCGAGATAAATGCCGTAGGGAGAAACTGCCATCATCGCAGCCGCACATTGACCGACTAAACGAGAATTGAAGGCAAATTTGCCTAAAAAGTAGATAGCGGGAACTGATATTACTCCTAATAATGCCGGAAGCGATCGCCCAATCCACACTAAACTATCCTCAGTCGGCGCAAACAGTCGCATCCACCAGTGGGCAACCATAAAATACACTGGCGGATGGTTGCTTTCCACTAGCAAATGCTTGAGGACATCTGCAATACCAGCATCCGCACCCAATTGCAGCGGTTGTAGTAGAGTGGAAAGTGCGATCGCCCGATCGATCGGCACCCCGCGAAAACTGTTGCCCAAACTAAACACCAGAGTCGAAAACTCGTCCGTCCACAGCGGTTTCGAGTCCAAATTTGCAAAACGTAGTATTAGGGCGATGGCCGTCCACAGTAATAGCAACAACAGTTGTTTATGCTTAATCATTAATTCAGTCAGTTGTGTGTTGTCAGTTGTGTGTTGTCAGTTGTGTGTTGTCAGTTGTGTGTTGTCAGTTGTGTGTTGTCAGTTATGTGTTGTCAGTTGACCGCCCACTGCCCACTGCCCCATGCCCAATTCCCAATTCCCTAATCAACTTCCGTTACCCGCCAGCTCAGCTTCATGTTGATCCAGAAATTCCACAGAGTCACAGCCACGATCGCAATTAAATTAGCCAAATATTCATTGATGCCAAAAACATTAAACATCAAATTAACCAGCAGCACATTCAAAATCAAACCCATCAAGCAAATTGTATTAAACTTCAACAGGCGTTTGAAGCGCTGGCGATTTCCCGGTTGCCGCTTAGAAATGTCCCCAAAAGTCCACAAATCATTCCACAAAAAATTACTAATAATTGCTAATTCAGCAGCAATAATTAGACTGCGAGTCAGCTCCAAATGCAGACTATTTCGCAGGACGTACAAAACCCCCATGTTGACAAACACACCGCTGAAACCCACGATGCCAAATCGCAGAAACTTACCCACTGGCCAGCGGGCAAACCGCAATATGAACAAATGTCGCAAATACTCAATATACTGTTTCCCCGTAACTTTGCTTTCGCCTTCTTTCCGCTCCTGAAATACATAACCAACTTCTCCAATCCAGCGGATATTTCCCCTACCGAGCACTTCAATCAAGATTTTGTAACCCGCAGGATTCATGGTTTGGCCGGCAATGCAACTGCGACGCACCATAAAATAGCCGCTCATTGGATCGGAAACTCTGCCGACGACTCCAGGCAGTATAATCAATCCAACAGTTTGAGCGCCCCGCGACAAAAATCTCCTGACAACGCTCCAGTCGCTCACACCACCCTCAGCAACGTGGCGGCTGGCAGCGGCCAAATCTGCCCCCCGCTGAATTTCTGCTAAAAGCTGCAATAGCGTCTCCGGCGGATGCTGCAAGTCGGCATCGATGACACCCAAAACCTCGCCCCGAGCAGCCTGCCACCCGCGAATCACGGCTGTGGAAAGTCCCCGCTCGTCTTCCCGGCGCATCACCTGCAATTGCGGATATTCGGCCATCAGGGAGAGGGCAACTTCCCAGGTGCGATCGGGGCTGTTGTCATCGACTACAATTAATTCGTAGTTGCCGGGAATGCTGCCATCGAGCAATTGGCTCAGTTTTTCCACGATCGTCTTGATATTCTTGCACTCGTTGTAGGTGGGAATTATTAAGGAAAAATAAATTTGCGGTTCATTTATCTCTGTAGGAGGAGTTGAAGCTACCGTCGGTACAGCAGGAATTTGTAAAAGGTTTGACGGCACTGGTAACAGGTGATTTAGTCGATCGATATCCATACTTGCTGTTTTGAGAAAGTAAAAGATGTTTTGTTATGACTTTAGACTTGAGAATATGTTTCGTCCAGAGTTGGTTTGTTAAGATATAAAAACACCTGGAATTTTAGGTAGTGATTCTGTAGCTGAGCTGGAAAAAAACTGTGGATGCAATTCTCGATCGCGCTTTACAAGGATACAACCTCTCAACCGCAGATGCGTTGGTACTTTTGCAGCAAAAAGAGCCAGATGCGATCGCCTCTATTCAAACAACCGCTGATTTGCTGCGCCGCCGACAATCAGGCGATATTGTCACCTATGTTATCAACCGCAATATTAATTTCACCAACATTTGCGAGCAGCATTGCAGTTTCTGTGCATTCCGCCGCGACGAGGGAGATGAAGGCGCTTTTTGGTTAGATACAGCCCAAATTCTAGAGAAGGCAACAGATGCAGTGCAGCGGGGTGCGACGGAAATTTGTATGCAGGGTGGCTTAAATCTGCAAGCTAAGCTCAACGGCGAATCTTTGCCTTATTATCTGCAATTAGTGAAAACGATTAAGGATAAATTTCCGCAGTTACACTTGCACGCTTTTTCGCCCCAAGAAATAGAATTTATTGCCAGACAAGATCGTCTTAGTTTCAGCTATGTAATTTCGGCTTTGCGGGATGCGGGAGTCGGTTCGATGCCCGGTACTGCGGCGGAGGTTCTCGATGATGCGGTGCGGCGGGTGATTTGCCCGGAAAAACTAGATTCGGCAACTTGGCTAGAAATCGTAGGAACTGCTCACCGCTTAGGTTTGCCGACAACGAGTACGATGCTTTGCGGGCATATTGAGACCGCCCAACAGCAGGTTTTGCATTTAGAAAAAGTGCGATCGCTCCAACAAACTGCCATTAACAACAACTATCCAGCGCGCATCACAGAATTCATTTTACTGCCCTTTGTCGGACAGGATGCACCAGCCCCTTTACGCAGTCGAGTCGGCCGCGATCAACCAGTTTTAGCAGATACATTATTGCTCACCGCTGTATCGAGAATCTTCTTGGGAAATTTCATTCCCAACCACCAACCGAGTTGGGTGAAATTAGGTTTAGACGGAGCTACAGAGGCTCTAAAATGGGGTTGCAACGACATCGGCGGCACATTAATGGAAGAACACATTACCACGATGGCCGGTGCGGTTGGTGGCGGTTGTCAATCGGTAGAAGATTTGCAAAATGCGATTACTTCTTTGGGCCGGAGTTATCAGCAAAGAGATACAATTTATCGACCTGCGGGGGTTGACAAGTTAGCAGGAATAGGTATTGGGAGAAAATGAGCGATGTCTTATAGCGAATTCACCACAATTATCAAAGTCAAACAAGCCTTTGGATTAACAACTGTAGAAGGGCCACGATTTATCCCGCAAATAACTCCGATCGCCCCAAGTGCAACCCTGACAGATTTTTTGGCGCACAGTTTACCCGTAGCTGTGGCGACAGGAAGTGAAAAAGCGCGATCGGAAATGATTATTACCCCCGTACTGCTGGAAGTCAGAAAGATTTTGCAGCAGAAGATCAGCTTATTTTCGGGGGAAGACTTTACCGTTGATTTCAAACAAGGACTGAATGGAATTTGTGATTTCTTGATTAGTCGCTCTTCAGAAATGTTAGAAATTGAAGCACCAGCAGTCGCAGTTGTTGAAGCGAAGAAAGCAGATTTAAAAACAGGAATTGGACAGTGCATTGCCGAAATGGTAGCAATGCAGAAGTTTAATGAAGCCAAGGGAAAACCAATTCCTGTGGTTTATGGGAGTGTTAGCAACGGTACGCAGTGGCGATTTCTTAAATTGGAGGACAAAACTGTATCGCTGGATCTTAATGATTATGCCTTGGTTCCGCTGGAGCAAATTTTGGGAATGCTAGTTTGGATGGTACAAGATGGGTGATCGAGTGCGATCGTCTTCTGCAAGCTTCGCTAACGCACTTTTGACTCAGTTGCTAAAGTGCGATCGCACATTTAGCATTTATAGACATCAAAGCCAGATTTGGTATAATTTCTATTGTCAGTAATTCTAAAAACCTATGACTCTAGCTTTACCCAAGCTCGTAAACTTCGAGGAATTTGTGGAATGGCTGCCAGAAAATACGGCGGTACGGTACGAACTGCATAATCGAAATATTATTGAAATTGTACAACCAGTAGGCAAACATCAGGAAGTTACAGGCTTTCTGACGATCGAAATTGCTGTTCAAATCAATTATCTGGGATTGCCCTACGGTATCCCCAACCAAGCGATAGTTAGGCCTCCTGAAAAAGATTCCGGTTATTTCCCCGATTTGTTAGTGCTGAATCGTGCAAACCTGGTGAATGAAGCATTGTGGCAAAAACAATCTGTCCTCAGTTTGGGTGCATCGATACCTTTGGCGATCGAAGTTGTGTCAACCAATTGGCGCGATGATTACTATTTGAAATATGCTGATTATGAGGAGATGGGTATCGCTGAATATTGGATCGTGGATTATGCTGCGTTGGGTGGACGCAATTTTATTGGTAATCCGAAACAACCGACAATTTCTGTGTGTAACTTGGTCGATGGTGAATATCAAATTCTCAAGTTTCGGGAGTGCGATCGGATTGTGTCGCAAACGTTTCCCGATTTGAACCTGACTGCAAATCAGGTTTTTCAAGCTGGTTTAGTGTAAATCGATATGTTGTAAAATGATAATTGAAGTGTTTTATTCAAACGAACTCATGCAATGTTTTGAAAAAAAAAGGAATGTGATACTTAACATCGCTACTTTGCTTTGAATAAAATCTGCCAATTTCTAACGATAGTTGCTCTCTAAATACTCCCTCGTTACCACTCCAGTCACCGGGTGGCTTAATTTGCTTCCAATAATCCTTAGCTTTTTTGATTGTTAGCAAAGCTAGGATTAATTCATGTTTCTGGATTGCATCAGTCGTAGTTTGAAATTGATGTTTCCATGAATCTTGAAGTTTATCTAAGTCTAGTTGCGTACAATCTAATCCAGAACAATGATTTATGCGATCGAATGCTCTCTTTAAGTTAAACTGCAAATCTCTATCGCTACTAATTCCATCAGCCATGTCACTATAAATATTCGTGAGTGACGCTAGATTTTCTTGATAAATCGGAGAATTAGGATAATCATCAAATAATGATTGAAGTTCAGGTGTCAGAAAGTATGCTTCTTTATGAATCAAACCAGTAATCCATATCCGATGGTGTGCTACATTTTGCTCTTGCACCTGGGATTTTTCATAAAGATTCCGAAAAATTGCTTCTGTATCTGTAAAAATATAATTGTCGATCGTTTGCAGTTGCAAATCTAAGTCTATCATTGCAAAAAGCCGATCGCAATCTAGATACGAATTAGTGCTATCCTGTTTATGTAATGTTAAAAGAGTAGAGTAGGTGTCTATGACATCTTTGCGATCGCCACAATTAAAAAATTCCGGTCTATTCTGTCTCCACCATGTCGGAATACAAGCCTTATAGAAGTTGGCATCTGGCATTTTCTCCATTGCTTTATAAGCTTGAGGTGACTCTATACCCGGTATTTTTGGAGAAACACCTTCGCATAGTACCACAATTTTGTTTTGAATTTTGCGAGATTTCAAAATAAACTCGCACCATTCTTTTAGCTGTTCTGGATTAAGACTCATTTCTAGTATTATAATTCTTGTTTGATTAGTTTTGGCTCAATTTCTTTAACATGAGCAGGTGTCAAAGCTTCACACAATGCGTAGGAGTGAGTTGCCAGAATATATTGATTGCTGGGCGCCCACTCTTTGAGGTCTGAGATAATTTGATATTGCCAATCTGGATGAAAAGCAATTTCAACTTCATCCATCAACACAATAGCATCCTCTATGTTACGTGACTTGAGCCATATATAAATGCTAAGTCTTTTGAGTTCGCCGTGACTTAAATCTTCTGGATATAGTTCTATAGTTTCACCATTATTATCTAAATGAAAATTTACTCCAGAAAAATCTTCATTTACATTTATTTTTTTGTTTCCCAATAGCAGATTTAAGTCGTTAATCAGAGTTTGATAGCTGTTCCCGTAGCTACCTGTTTTTATCATTGCTCTGAAGTCGCATTCTACAGCATATTTAAATGATTTAACAAGTAACTCCACAGCAAGAAAGTCATAAGTAAACAAGCATGGTAATTTATCTTTTACAGATTCAAGAATAGAATAATAATTATCTCCGTTAGTTAAATTTTTAAATAATAATTTCCTCGAATCTTGTGGGAGAAAAAGAAAAACCTGTGTTGAAGGAGCTGCTAGAAATATCTTAGACGATATATTATCTAAAAATAATTTTGATTTGCCCATATCTTTGTTATTAAAACAACATTGTAACCTTGTAAATACTACTATTTTTCCGTCATACGAAAATCTTTTTTTAAGTTTTGAGATGCCACCTATATCTAGTATAGTTTCGGGATTTATATCTTCATCAATAGCGTGGCAATCTAGAAAATCTAGTTCTTCTTCACTATCGCCAATTATATGCTCTAAAAAAGAAACTTTTTTACAAAAAAATTCAAGGTTGATAATTTCTTCTCCATCCCAAATGTCAATAATGGCTAAAATTCTTTTGTCTTCTTCCTCAGAAATTTTAAAGTCATGAAGCATATTTTGTAAAAATGGTTTTTTATCTTCATCAACAGAACAGTGCAGCAACACGAAAATTAACTGCAACAGCGTACTTTTCCCGCCGCCATTTTGACTGCCCAGCGGAAAAATTTTAGGAGAAAAATCTTTTTCAAAAGTGATGTCTATATTTTTTAAACCGCGAAAGTCAGGAACTTGAACTCGTAGCAAGTGCATAAAAAACTCCTGGTGTTGGCTTGCATTCAGTTTGGTTAATCGGACTTACTCACGGGTGTCAGAAACCGGGTTTTTCGAGAATACTTGACTACCGCCGACAAAAACCATAAAAACCCGGTTTCTTGGGTTGTGATAAGTATAGCCTTTCTTAAAAAGATGAGATATAACTGACAGCTTACATAACGGCACTAAACTCAGAGGGCTAAAGCCCAACAACATACCTGATATTTCTGAGAACCGCTGTAAGTCCCGACTAAGTAATAAAGCTAACTAAGATTCCCAAAATTTCATCAACAGGTGGTAGCGAGTATTCTCTTAAACCAATTGTAACAGTTTGCTCTTCAAGTTTGATAAACTTCCACAAGTTACCCGTCGTAACACAACCATAAAGCTTGTTGACAAACTCGCCATTTCTTTCATTGAATTTCTGAGCCGCAATCATCTCAGCAATACATTGTCCAAGTCCGCCGTTGATGTCTTCTTTTTTAGCTTCCACTACAATCATGGCAGGAGCTTCGATAAAAAGTTGTTCGGGCGATTTGCTGATAAGGAAGTCGCAGACACCGTTAAGTCCTACAGACTGATCGACGGTAAAATCATTGCCAGAAAAAAGGCTGATTTGCTGATTAAAAATATCTTTTAATTCTAGCAAAATTGGACAGATAATCATTTCAGAACGAGCTTTTTCGGTATTCAATGCTAGGGCTAGAGGTAGCCGTTTTTCTATAAACTCAGCTAGGGCTGGACTCGGCTGAATCGGCGGCGCTGAAACAATAAAAGTAGGTACTTCTATTAGGGTTAGCTGAAAGTCTTGTTTGACTTTTTTGAGGGTGAATTCGCTATAGGACATTGCTTTTTCACGCTCACAGTAAAGTTGTTTGGTTTAGATTATAACACTTTTCAATCGGATGAAATACAGCAGATGGGAGTAGGGACACGGCACTGCCCATAGGTGTCAACTTAAGGTACAACGTAGTCAGAGACTGTTGTTCGACTATTAAGGCCAGATCCCCCCTAGCCCCCCTTCCCAAGGGGGGGACAAGAGTCCGATCAAAGTCCCCCTTCTTAAGGGGGATTTAGGGGGATCTAGACTTTGCCTAAAAGCGATATTTATCATGGATTTCAGGCTTAAGTTGACACCAATGGACACTGCCGTGTCCCTACCGGATTCACATGAGACTAAACCTTAAACTTCTCCACAATCCGTCTCATTGCTTCTTCCACATTCTCGCGACTGTTAAACGCGGAAATGCGGAAATAACCCTCGCCCGCAGCACCAAAACCAGAACCCGGAGTTCCCACCACATTGCAAGTTTCCAGCAACTTCTGAAAGAAATCCCAACTCGACAAGCCATTTGGTGTTTTCACCCACACATAAGGTGCATTTTCGCCGCCAAAAACTTCGATGCCGGCTGCTGTCAATTTCTCGCGGATAATCGCTGCATTTTCCATGTAAAAATTGACTAATGCTTGAATTTGTGCTTTGCCTTCCTCGGAATAAACCGCTTCTGCACCGCGCTGCACGATGTAAGAAACACCGTTAAATTTGGTAGCTTGGCGGCGGTTCCACAATTTCCAAATTTCGACATCGGAACCGTCGGCTGCTTTTCCTGTCAAAGTTTTCGGCACGACTGTTAAGGCGCAGCGAGTACCGGTGAAACCGGCATTCTTGGAAAATGAACGAAATTCGATCGCACAATCGCGCGCGCCTTCAATCTCGTAGATGGAGTGTGGTAGGCTCGGATCGGTAATATACGCTTCGTAGGCGGCATCGAAGAAAATAATCGAACCGTTCGCTTTAGCATAATTTACCCAAGCTTGCAAGTGTTCCTTGGTGGCAGTTGCGCCCGTCGGGTTGTTGGGGAAACACAGGTAAATTAAATCGACTTTTTTGTCTGTGGGAATTTGGGCGGTAAAGTTGTTTTCGGCGGTAATTGGCAGGTAAACAAAGCCGTCGTATTCGCCCTTTTCGTTGGCGTCTCCGGTGTGTCCGGCCATCACGTTCGTGTCTACGTACACGGGGTAAACTGGATCGGTAACGGCGATCGTATTGTTGTCACCAAAGATATCGAGAATATTGCCGCAATCGCACTTAGAACCGTCAGAAATAAAGATTTCCGAAGCATCAATATCGCATCCCCGCGCCTTGAAGTCGTATTGGGCAATTTTTTCCCTCAGCCACTCATAACCTTGTTCCGGGCCGTATCCTTTAAATGTATCCCGCACGCCCATGTCTTCCACCGCTTTCACCATCGCCTCGCGGCAAGCTTCCGGTAGCGGTTCCGTGACATCGCCAATCCCCAGCCGGATGATGGGTGCACCGGGATTCGCGTCTGCGTAGGCTTTCACCCGGCGCCCGATTTCGGGAAACAGGTAGCCGGCTTTGAGTTTGAGGTAGTTGTCGTTGATAGTTGCCATAGTGCGATCGCTCTCAATGTCGTACAATAGCTTACTGCTAATTGGCAGTTGACAGTTGACAGTTGACAGTTGACTCTTTGACTATGCGAGGGGTACCGCAGTTGGTAGTTGGCAGTTGAGAGTTGGCTGTTTTCAGAAGGAAGCAGGTACTTGACCAAAAAATCAACTAGCTTGTATAATGAGATATAGTGTGCAACCCAGAACCAATTATGGATGAGATAGAGTACGCCAAACTGTGTCAAGAATTGGCGGCGATTCTGAATGAGTTTAACTTAGGTTGGGTAGTTCAACAAGTCGCCGATACTGTAGAGATAGGTAAAGTAATTGAAGAGCGATCGCTCAAACGAAAGACGCCGCTGCTCAAGATAGAAGATTATACCGCGAAAGAACAACTTTTGCTGTTAATTGCTGCTGTCGAACAAGCGACGGTGAACACTTCGGAAATGGAAGACGAAATTGCTTATTTCTTGAAAGTAGAATCGGAAACCTCTCCCCTCGGCACAAAAATTGTCTTTGCTAATTCCGGCGCCAAAACAGCCCAAACCATCGAGTTTACGTCCACTTTAACAGCCCCACGCCACAAACAGGCGATCGCCCTCCAGCAATTACTCGAAAAACTGCCCTCTGAACCTAGCAACTACGCCCTCAATTCTGAAATTAAGAGCAAGTTAAAAAGTGCGATCGATCCAGATTTCAACGGAGTGGCAGAACAAGCGAGAATTTTTGATGCTTACCTATTCACCATCCTGCTGAAAGCAGTTGCCAACGAAGGTGGCAACATCTATTATAACAATGTTTTAGACGACGAAACACCGAAATATTTAACATTTAGAAAAACAGCGGGAAAAATCCACGGAACAGCACATCCATACACTCATGCTGTGGTGGAATTTCCTGACAAACCAGCCCTGGAAATTCATCTCGGAGTCAAAGTCCAAGGTAGAGCCGGAGTTCTGCACAACTGCAATGTTTTAATTTTGTACCAAAAGGAAGCGAATATCTGCCGTTTGCTCAACCGGGAACCGCGACACTCGCAAGTAATTTTAGCAGTAAAATCCGAACATTGCACCTCGGAACTGCAACTAGAAATGGCTGGTGCTTTTATCGGATTGGCGTCAGATATTCGCTACGAAGGTGGCAGCTATTTCATTTCTAATAGTTACTCGCAACCAGTGGCCAAATTACTGACTACCGCCCGCAAAAAATGGGAACACAATATCTTTCCTAGAGCCACAAACGATGTTCACAGGCTAATGTACTCGTTTCAAACTATCTTTAAAGACTTTAAGGCTAGAAACTAAGATCGGGCATGGGACATGGAAATTGGGAATAGGTTAGTGTAGTCTTGAATAAAATAGGTTTGTAGTGAGGACTTTAGTCCGTTCATTTATGCGGACTAAAGTCCTCACTACAAACCAATATAATCTATATCTTTCCTAGAGCCACAAACGATGTTCACAGGCTAATGTACTCGTTTCAAACTATCTTTAAAGACTTTAAGGCAAGGAATTGAGATATGGGTATGGCGTATGGGAATTGGGAATAGGTTTGTAGTGAGGACTTTAGTCCTCATAAATCGGAGGACTAAAGTCCTCACTACAAACCAATATAATCTATGATATTGCGAGTACCAGAACTTTACGAATAATGTTCAAGAAAGATAAATCTTCCCTGCTGTTTACGATCGGAGCCGCCACACTTCTGATTGGTTTAGGTATCCTCGCATACTCGATCGTCATTTCCCGAGGCCCCGCCAAAGATTTGCCAGCGGGAGCCGTCGTTGTTCCCCAAGATGCGATGATGGCTCTATCCATCACTACCGATGAATCCCAGTGGAATAGGCTGCGACAATTTGGTACGCCGGAGTCGAAAGCTTCGTTTGAAAGGTTTTTAAGCGAATTGCGCGATCGCATCCTCACAAGCAACGGTTACGCCTATCAGCAAGACATTCAGCCTTGGGTGGGCAACACGGTAATGGTAGCGTTTCTCCGCAACAAAACAGCCATATCAGTTCCCCCGCGCGCACCCAACGCGCCGCCACCTCCGCCAATTCAGCAGTCAGTAGCAATTATCCTGCCCATCTCCAACCCGATTAAAGCCAAAGAATTATTAGCAAAACCCAGACCCCTCAACCAAGGAAAAATGGTTGAGCGCAATTATAAAGGAGTGCAAGTTACAGAAACTCAAGGTATACCCGATCGCAATTTCTCAGTCGCGGTACTCGGAACCAACTATCTAGCAGTCACCACCGATCCCACCGCTACAGACAGAATAATTGACACCTACAAAGGCGAACCATCCCTCGCCAAAACTCCTGGCTATGGAGACGCCATCCAACAAATTAAGGATACCGGTGCCTTCGGTCAAATCTACGTGAATATGCCCGTTGCAGCAGCCTTTACAGCCGCCAACTCATCCCGAGAAATTTCGGTAGAAAACCTGGAAAAACTGCAACAAAATCAAGGATTTGCCACCACAGCGACGCTGGATGCAGACGGAATTGGATTCAAATCAATCTCTTGGCTAAAACCAGATTCTACTACTCGTATAGCAGTGGAAAATAATGCTCTAAAAATGGCTAACCGCCTGCCAAACAATACAATCATGATGGTATCTGGCGGTAACTTGCAGCGTTTGTGGCAAGACTACGTATTGGGAGCCGATGCTAATCCGCTTGCCCCGATTAATCCTCAAGTTTTGCGTACTGGTTTAAAATCGACTACTGGCCAGGATTTAGATAAAGATTTCATCAACTGGATGGCGGGAGAATTTTCTCTATCATTAATACCAGCCCCCGCGCAGAATCCGAAAGATAAATTTGCTGCTGGATTTGTATTTATGGTGGAAACAAACAACCGCGGCGCCGCCAACAAATCCCTGAAACAGCTTGATGAAACAATGAAAACTAAAGGGTTTAGAGTTGAGGAAATTAAAGTGGGGGGAGAACCTGCGACTAAATGGACATCGCCCTATGGAGGGATTAGTGTAACTCGCGGCTGGATGAAAGATGTGATGTTTATGACAGTAGGAGCTCCCGTGGTGGAGTCGATCGTTCCGGCACCTACAAGTCCGCTTTTAAGTAGCGAATTGTTCCAAAAAACTGTACGATCGCAACTTAAGCCTCACAACGGCAATTTTTTCATCGACACCGAGAGTGCGTTTAACCCGAAAAACCTCGCTTTGCCGGAGTTTCCTCCCAACCAAAAAATCTGGATAGATGCCACGCGGTCGATCGGCATTACAGCGGCCGTGATTGGCGATCGTACCACCCGCTACGACGCTTTTGTCGGTCTCAAAAAATCTGACCAATCGACTCCTTCACCCAAGCCCTCACCGAATCCATCTTTACCGAGTTCATCTTCACCGAGTTCATCTTCACCAAGTTCATCTTCACCGAGTTCATCGTCACCGAGTTCACCTTCACCGAGTTCATCCTCACCGAGTTCACCTTCACCGAGTTCACCTTCACCGAGTTCATCGTCACCAAGCCCTGATTCACCCAGTCCCTCGCCCACCGTCCAAACTTCACCGAATTAACTCTTAAATCCTGCCAAAAATCCGCTATGACAGCCCCTTAAACAGCAAAATGGCGATCGATTAAAACCGAAAAGCAGCAGATCGAAACCGACAATAGCGGATTTGATTTGGAGAGGAAAAGTGAGCCGGATTTAAGTTGTTTTACGCCACCAAACCTCACACCAAGAAACCGCCAAACCCGGTTTATAAAAAAAACCGGGTTGCAGCAAACTCTAAAAATTTGGCTTGTAGCCCAGGGAAGAAGGAAGAAGCAATAACAGTCCGGGACACACACCAACCTTCAAACCTTAAGATTCGCGGACGTTGTTGGGCTTGAGCCCTCTTACTGGAACTGGTTATATAAGCTATGAGTCATACCTCATCTTTTTGAGAAAGGCTATACTTTTTCTTGTCATAATTTTTTTTACAGGCTATCGTGGAGATAGCTTTGTTATTTTTGAACCTAGGAAAGGAAAGATGTTTGACCAGAAATTTTCCCGATCGCTCTTGGACGCAGAACCTAATTTTTAACCCCATCCTTCGTTGAAAGTCTTAATAAGAGTAAAAAAAATCGGTTAATCGGCGTCGGAGTGGGTCTAAAATGCCGTTTTTTTGAGTGTATCATGTGGCAGATGTA
Organism: Microcoleus sp. CAWBG58; assembly: GCF_020883045.1. Classification (NCBI taxonomy): domain Bacteria; kingdom Bacillati; phylum Cyanobacteriota; class Cyanophyceae; order Oscillatoriales; family Microcoleaceae; genus Microcoleus; species Microcoleus sp. CAWBG58. Next base: position 43,694 of record NZ_JAHRFA010000058.1, read on the forward strand.
TAGTCTAGGTATTGCGAGTTATATTGAGAGTGTAGAGAAGATATATAGCCTTTCTCAAAAAGATGAGGTATGACTGACAGCTTACATAACCTCCCAGACAAAGAGGGCTCGCATCCCAACAACGTCCGCGAATCTTTCTGAGAACCGCTATAGCCTTTCTCAAAAAGATGAGGTATGACTGACAGCTTATATAACCGCTTAGCTTAAACCAAGAGAGCTCTCTTCCCAACAACGTCCGCGAATCTTTGTGATAACCGCTATAGCCTTTCTCAAAAAGATGAGGTATAACTGACAGCTTATATAACCGCTTAAACCAAGAGGGCTGAAGCCCAACAACGTACCTCATCTTTGTGATAACCGCTATACGTTATTGTTGCGACCTATTAAAAATTAAACCCTTTAAAACTATGAAAACCCCCAAAAATCTTAAAATAGAGGCTAAATTAATGTCAAGACAAAGAATTAGCAAACTGGCACTTTCTGTGCAAATAGTCTTGATAAATATTTACTTTTTGCAAGCAAAAGCCGAAGCTCAAATTGTGCCAGCGAACGATGGAACTGGCACTAAAGTCACTCCCACCCCAAGCGGAACTCCTACACCGCAAACTCGCTTCGACATTGAAGGCGGACAATTATCGAACGACAAACAAAATCTCTTCCACAGTTTTACACAATTCGGTTTGTCGCCAAATCAGATAGCCAACTTTATCTCAAATCCCAGCATTCGCAACATTTTAGGCCGCATCAATGGCGGTAGCCCTTCGATTATTAACGGCTCAATTCAATTAACCGGCGGTAATGCTAACTTGTTTCTGATGAATCCCTCGGGCATCATATTTGGCAATAGTGCTAGCTTAAATGTGCCGGCTTCTTTCACAGCAACCACGGCCACCGGTATTGGATTTGGTTCTAATTCGTTTAACGCTGTCGGTACTAACACCTACACATCTCTGACGGGCCAGCCCAATTCCTTTGCTTTTGGAGCCGATCGAGCTGGGGCAATTATCAACACAGCCGACTTAGCAGTCAAGTCAGGGCAGAACTTAACTTTGGTCGGCGGCACCGTTGTCAGCACAGGCAATCTTTCGGCACCGGGCGGTAAAGTTACCGTTGCGTCAGTCACTGGGACAAATTTAGTGCGAATCAGTCAAGCAGACAGTTTGCTGAGTTTGGACATCCAGCCGTCAGCGACAAGCAGCCCTGGAACAGCAGTCGCATCCTTGCCGGAACTGCTGACAGGGGTCGGTCAAACCAATGCTACAGGCATCAGCGTCAATGCAAGCGGTCAATTGGTACTTACAGCGTCTAACCGAGTAGTAGCTGCGGGGGATGTTGCAGTCAAAGGTGCCAGCGCTCGGGCGATCGAAATTCAAGCAGCCAACACCCTTGCAGCCGGCGGCAACCTGACGAGTACCCAAGGTGCGATCGTCCTACAAGCCAGCGGCGACATTAGCACACTCGCTCTCAACTCCAACTCCACCACCGCAGCAGGCGGCAACATCAGCGTCACCAGCCGTACAGGAAAAGTAGAAACAGGCAATATCAACGCAGGCTCAAGTGACAAAACCAGCAACGCCGGAGACGTTAGTATTGCAGCCTCAAGCAGCATTCAAACAGGCTTCATAGACGCCAACTCCGAAGAAAAAAAAGGCGGTCAAGTCACCCTCAAGGCCAGCAATGACATAGAAGTAACCCGTATCAACACCCAAGGGCGAACAGCCGGAGGAAATATTAACATTGCAGCCGGCCGTTATTTCCGAGCTACAGGCACTTTTACCTGCTTGGCGCAAGGTTGTAGCATTGCCGCCGCCGCGACTGGTAGCGCCAATGGTGGAGATATCACCATTAGCCACGGTGGCCAAGCCTCAAACACTATTTTCGGCGTCGGGCCCAACTATAACAGCTTGAACGGTACTGCTGGCAGCATTGCCACTGGGAGCGACAAGAAGGAAAATGTTATTGCATCCGGAAGTTTTCCCAGCTCAAAGACTCAGATCGTACAGCCGACGCAAATTAATATCACAACTTCTTCAACCTCGCCGACGCCGACTCCGGCACCGACGCCGACTCCGACTCCTGCACCGACTCCGGCACCAACTCCGGCACCAACCCCTGCACCGACTCCTGCACCGACTCCTGCACCGACTCCTGCACCGACTCCTGCACCGACTCCTGCACCGACTCCTGCACCGACTCCTGCACCGACTCCCGCGCCAGCACCAACTCCGGCGCCAGCACCTGCACCGACGCCCGCACCGACTCCCGAACCAACTCCGGCGCCAGCACCTGCACCGACTCCCGCACCAACTCCGGCGCCAGCACCTGCACCGACTCCTGCACCGACTCCCAACCCTCCGCCAGCACCCAGGCGAACTCCTGCACCTGCACCGACACCCGCACCTGCACCAGCACCAGCACCGACACCAGCGCCAGCACCAGCACCAGCACCAGCACCTGCACCGACACCCGCGCCAGCACCAGCACCAGCACCAGCACCAGCACCAGCACCTGCGCCAGCAACCGCACCTGCACCAGCACCTGCACCTGGGCAGACAATTACTGAACCCAGCGTACCAGTATCAAATTTGCCGATCGCACCAACGATTGCTCAAAATCCAGCGCCGAACTCGAATTTGCCGATCGCACCAACGATTGCTCAAAATCCAGCGCCGAACTCGAATTTGCCGATCGCACCAACGATTGCTCAAAATCCAGCGCCGAACTCGAATTT